>JAGBUF010000254.1 GCA_017630975.1 Paraprevotella sp.
AACAGATATTCTATCCATTATGGATACCAATCTATCCAAGATCTGCTGTGGAACAGATAGTGACCGAAAGAAGTCCTGCTGTTTTTTTGCAAAGACATCATTCTGTTGAATGATTTGTTCCTTATAATGTTTGTCAAATGCTACGTAATAGTCACCTACAAGATGGTCGCCTTTAATACCGGTGCTTTCCGGTGTTGCACCGTTGCCGTATTTGAGCCATGCCAACATGCTTTTGCAGATATGTATACCACGGTCGTTGACAATGTTGGTTTTTACCACACGATTGCCGTTAGCTGCCATGACATTAGCCAAAGCGCAACCTAACAGGTTGTTGCGAACATGTCCTAAATGCAATGGTTTGTTGGTGTTGGGTGATGAATATTCAATCATGACAAGCGGAGATTCTTCCGTTGCGGTCTTGACTCCGAAAAGCTCATCGTTATGCATGGAACAGAGCAACTCTGTCCATGATTCGGAAGAAATGACAAGATTCAAGAAACCCTTGACAACATTAAAATCGGAAATGATTGCAGATAATTCTTCTTTCAAGAATGTGCCGATATCCTGAGCCGTATCTTCCGGCTTCTTCTTTGAGATTTTGAGGAAAGGGAATACGACCAGAGTCAAGTGTCCCGAAAATTCTTTCTTGGTCTTCTGAAGTTGAATGTTATCGGTTGAAAATTCTGCACCATATAACACTTCAAGGGCTTTTACTACGCCGTCAATGATTTTTTTCTCTATTTCCATAACCTTGTTCTTCCTATGTTTTGGTGTGCAAAGATATACAATAAAAGGGAGACGTAAAAACTTACATCTCCCTTTTTGTTCTATTCTTTGTTGATTAAAGAGCTTCTGCCAACTCAGAACCAGCTTTGAACTTAGCAACTTTCTTAGCTGCGATAGTGATTTGTTCTTTAGTTCTTGGGTTGATACCTGTGCGAGCAGGTCTTTCAGCTACAGAGAATGTTCCGAAACCGATAAGAGCTACTTTGTCACCCTTCTTTAATGCTTCAGCGATTGCGCAAACTGTTGCGTCAAGAGCTTTCTTAGAATCTGCTTTAGTCAAGCCTGCTTTCTCAGCAATAGCGTTGATAAGTTCTGTTTTGTTCATGGTTGAATAAATTTTAATAATTAAAAAGAAAATTATTGTTCACTTCTTATGCAAATGTATGCAAATAGATAATCAAAACAAACTTTTTTGATAAAAAAACTTTCTTTTTCTGAAAAAATTGATGTGTAGTGCTCCTATATGGATAAAAACAGAATAAAATTAGTATTTTTGTACGTGAATTAGTAAGAATACGACATGAACAATATTCCTCCTATAACGAAAAATTTAATCATTATCAATGTACTTTTTTTCTTCGCCATGCTGGTGGGAGAACGTTATCACATTGATTTGACAAATGAACTCGGCTTGCACTTTTTCTTGGCGAGCGACTTTAAGATTTACCAGTTGTTCACATACATGTTCATGCATGCAAATATCACGCACATTCTATTCAATATGTTCGCGGTATGGATGTTCGGACGTGTGATGGAATCATATTGGGGCGGGCGTCGTTTCCTTTTATATTATATAGTATGTGGAGTCGGTGCCGGATTGATACAGGAATTGACCCAATATGCGTCTTATTTATGGCAGGGATTGGATGCGTATGACTTTGTCAATACCGGTGTGGTACAGATGCACATGGCAGAATTTTTGAACCGTTGGACAACAGTGGGTGCATCGGGGGCTGTCTATGGTATCTTGTTGGCATTTGGAATGACATTCCCGGAAGAACGCTTGTTCATATTCCCTTTGCCCGTTCCTATTCGTGCCAAAATCTTTGTGATGGTGTATGCGGTTCTTGAATTATTGTCGGGTTTGGGGAATCCGGGAGATAATGTGGCGCATTTCGCTCATCTTGGCGGTATGATTTTTGGTTTCTTGTTGATCATGTATTGGCGCAGAAATAATGGTGGGCGTTCATATTATAGTAGTAACGAATCAGTGTTGAAGCGGGTCAAGAGGTGGATCAATGACAAAAGGAAAACGTTCTCCTATACCAAACCGAAGATGACGGCGTCGG
>JAGBUF010000255.1 GCA_017630975.1 Paraprevotella sp.
AACAGAAAACACCATAAATAAAATCAACGTGATGAACAGAATGATCACTAAAGGATTGAAAGCCGTTCAGCAAGTGAGGTTAGGATGGATTGTCCTATTGTCAGTTTGTTGTCTTAGTATGGTGTGTGAAATGAAAGCGCAACCTTTAGCCAGTGATGTGATGGTGGCATTCCCGCGTGCGCAGTTAGTCCCTTATGACATTTCGTCGCAAGGAGTAGAGCAACCGGTGCGTTGGGGAATTGATACAGCATGGTTATGGGATTGGTGGCCTTTGCGAGCAACCAACCACATGCGTGAGTGTGCCTCGTTGGGGCGTGTCACTCTTTCCCCTCGTGTGAGTGGTAATCATACGGAATTAGATGCTGATCAGAAGTCTAATTTTGACTTACAGTTGAGTTGGTTGAAAAAGTCAGAAGTAAAGGATCTTTATCTGTTGGCAGGCAATACCAGCGGTCAGTATTGGCAAATCGGTTATCGTGCAGCCTTTGTCAAAGATATAGAACTTTCAGTACTTTATTTGCAAGGTAAGGGTTATAACGTCATAGCGATAGCTCCTTTCAACGAACCGGATTATGGTGCGAATTTGGCTCCGGGACCGGAGGAAATGGCGGAAGTTTCGCGCCTGATACGTCAGAACGCGACACTCAGCACGATTGATGTGTGTGGACCGAATACGTTGAACCCCGATTATGCGGCTTCGTGGTGGCCCATCATGAAAGATGCAGTTCAAGTGGGTAATACGCACCAGTTGGCAGGAACATTCGACTCGTTTGCAGGATTTTATGCGGCAGTGCAGGCTTCTGGTAAGAAATCAGCGGGCGATGAGATGCACAACATCAACGATGCTCTCATAGGCATGAACTATGGGATGACTGCCGGTATCTGGTGGTCGGACTATGGAGGTTACACCCGTGCAGAGTTGGGTTGTGCCAGCAACGATGGTGTGCGTATCGGTTATGCAGAGAATCGTGCGGCGTGGACGTCAACTGCGGTGTTCAAACGCAAGTCGGAACCTCTTGTTGAGGCCTTTTTAGGTTCATCGGAACGTCAGGCAGCAGCAGCTTCCTATACATTCTTGTCGCAAGACAGATTGGTCTATTATGACGGATACGGACCTTATTACGATTACACCCAGGGAACACCGGGTGGAACAAGCTATCAAGTGGGGCAGACAAATGCTGAGTATGTCATGGAAATGACTTATGGCGAGGATGTGTCACCTGGTCCGATTGAAGGCAATTTCATATTGGTCAACAAAAGTACCGGGAAAGCTCTCTCGGTAGGTGGTGTAGACGCATGGACTCTGACTCCTGTAGGTCCTACGGCTTTCGGTGATTTCAGCTATCATTTCATGACGAATGTGTCCAATAAGTCTCAATACTTGGATGCCATCAAGTATCAGGCAAGCAATGGTGCTGCTGTTCAGATTTATGCAGGCAACGGCAATGAGTGTGAGCGTTGGCACTTCCGTTATAAAGGAGGCGGATATTATGTAATTACCAATCATGACAGCGGATTATCACTTGATGGACGTGGCGGATCGGTGGTACAATGGGAACGTACAGGCAGTGACTTGCAGTTATGGCGATTGGTGCCCGCCGGTGCAGCAATTGAGACAGAAGCTCCGGTCGCACCGAAAGATTTGATGGCAGAGGCATTGAGTGGAAGCGTGCGACTGACATGGGACGCCAATACAGAAGAGGACCTTTTGGGATATATGATATATAGATATAATGCGCATGCCGATATATGGGAAACCATAGGGCGTCGTATCTCGGAGAATCGTTTTGTGGATAATATCTGTGCCAAGGGAGAATCCTATCGTTATCGTGTGAGAGCGATTGATAAATCATGGAATGTGAGTGATCCTTCAAACGAGGTGACGGCTTCTACTTCTGTACAGCCTGCACTCATTGCTCAATGGCCGTTGAATGGGACACTGTCGGAGAAGACGGAAAATCAACTCCATGCAGTGAGCAATGGTGTGGACTTTTTGACTAATGATACGCACAACGGAGCTGTTTTTGATGGGACCAACGATTACATTTCTCTGCCTTATCATGTTGCGGACATGAAAGCCATGACGTTCAGTGCATGGGTAAAAATATCGTCCACTACGGCATGGCAGCGCATTTTTGATTTCGGGCGCAGTCAAAAGGACTATCTGTTCTTGACCAATAACAATGGTTCACGTCTGCGTTTTGAGATTTGCAAGGATGGTGTAAAGCAGGGATTGAATGCGACAAAAGATTTGTCTGCGGATATATGGACACACGTAGTGGTAACGATTGGCGACAGCGGAACGAAAATTTATTTGGATGGTAAGCTGAACGCATCGACTACAGATATCACTTTCCGTCCGTCGGACATTGCTCCGAATGTTTGTTATCTTGGACGCTCATTCTTTGACCAGGACCCACTTTTTGCAGGTGTCTTAGGCGATGTTTGTCTGTACAATTATGATTTGAAAGAGGAGGATGTGCAGAAACTATATTACCACGATCAAGTGGCGAGTGCCGAGGAACTCTTGGAAAAACCGATGTATAGTGGGCGTCGTAACACGTTGTTGACAGCCATAGACGAAGTGGAAGTTGCCATTGAGACAGGTGACGAAACAGAGATTACGCAGAAGTTACGACGATTGAAGACAGCCATGAACGGAGCTAGAACATCCATCAATTACTATGCGCCATTGGCTGATGTATTAGAATGGACAGAGGAAATGGCATCGTTATATCCGCAAAAGGACGAGAAGGCGAATGCAGAATACCGTTCACAATATGATGCGTTGTATACTGAGTTCGTGAGTGGAGTGTTTGAACACGCAGAGATAGAGGATAAGGTGAAAGAGGTAAAAACCTTTGCCAATCGCTACCTGATGACAGATGCCGTGAGTGAGGCTACCGATAGGAAACCTTTTGACATCACCCATTTGTTGCGGAATGCTGATTTATCAGCGAATGCAACTGAGCATTGGGCGCTGACTACAAATGAGACCGGATATAATGGAACAAATGGTTATGGATGTTTTGAGGTGTTCAGTCATACGTTCAACCTTTCTCAGGTGCTATATGGTATGCCCGATGGTACATACGCTCTTAAAACACAGGCCTTCTACCGCAATGGTGCTAAGGAGAATTGTGCCAGCACTGCGGTTCATGCGATGGTATATATCTGCGATTCCACATCTGCGATACGTCCCATCTCAAGAGGGGCAAATAGCAGTACATCCGATGGAGACTGGTATGCTTATGCCACCAATAAATATGTACCTAATGATTTGGAAGCTGCTGCTTCGGCATTCAATCAAATGAATCGATATAAACCGTCCAACGCCGTTGGATGTGCCAACATAGAATACAAAGTCGAGCAGGATGGTGAATTTGTGTTGGGATTGAAGAAAACGAAAGTGGTAAACAATGACTGGACTGTTGTGAATGACTTCCAACTCCTCTATTATGGTGGTGGAACGGGAAGTGCTATCCGTGATGTGAGAGTGAATGTGCTGGAGGACGATAAAGTGTACGACTTGACAGGACGGCGAGTGGATGCCGATCGTCTGCACAAGGGAGTATATATCCGGAAAGGACAGAAAATCCAAGTGAAATAGTAGATGGTCGACGTTTGTCCGCAGTCACACACATGTTTGTCTGCGGTCACACACATGTCTGTCCGCAGTCACACGTCGAATTTTGACTGAGAAAATCCATTCCGATGCTTGAGAACATCGGACGACAGAAATGAACATTGATGAAATACGCATTAATCAATATTTAAATACTGATAGATGATGACGAAAGAAACTTCTAACCATAATCGCATTACTGCGATAGATGCATTACGCGGTTTTGCCGTGATGGGTATCATGTTATTGCACAACATCGAACATTTTAATTTCTATTCCTTTCCCAAGGTGGAGCAGGCATGGTTGCGTTCGTTGGACAGCAGTATTTGGGACATGATGTTCTTTACTTTCTCCGGTAAGGCGTATGCCATATTTGCTCTGTTGTTCGGATTCACATTCTATTTGCAGAGTCATCATTGTGAACAGTGGGGGATGGATTTTAGGAATCGTTACATGTGGCGCCTATTGCTGTTATTGGGATTCGGTTTCATCAACGCCTTGTTTTTCCCGGGAGAGATACTGGTGCTCTATGCCATTTTAGGTTTTGCACTGGTACCTGTACGTCATTGGAGCAACAAAGCATTGTTGTGGTTGGCGGTGATCCTGATGTTGCAACCTGCAGAATGGGCGAAAGTAATATATGCCATTTGTTGTCCCGAAGCCAATCCGCAACAGATGATTTATTCTTTGGGCGATGTGTATCCGCAGTTGGCAGGTAGTTCTTTCTGGGAAATGGTAAAGGTCAACTTTGTGACAGGGCAGTTGGCGAGCCTCAACTGGGCATGGTGCTATGGTCGTGTGTTCCAAACCACCTCACTCTTTATCTTCGGAATGTTGATAGGACGTGTAGGTTTGTTCCGCACTTCTACAGCCGACGAACTGAACCGTAGTCGCTCGTTCTGGACCAAGGTGTTATGTTATTCTGCACCAATGGCGCTGTTGTTCTACTATGGTAAGCGTTTCCTTTTCTCTTTGATAGACAATCCGTTCATGAAGAGTAGCATCACTACCATATTTAATTCATGGTACAATTTGTTTTTCATGCTTTCCATAGTGGGCATCTTCCTGTTGTTGTATTGGACACGCCCCATCGCCTTGCAGCGATGGTTGGTACCTTATGGCAAGATGAGTCTGACCAACTATGTGACGCAATCCATCATCGGCAGTTTCTTGTACTTCGGTTACGGATTGGGTTTGTATGCCCAGTGTGGCATCACCATCAGTTTTTGCATCGGCATCGTATTCCTCATCCTGCAAGTGGCATTTGCCCATTGGTGGATGGCACGCCATCAACGTGGTCCGCTCGAAACCATTTGGCATCGGCTGACTTGGTGGAAGAAATAATAATAAGTTTGTATGAATAGAGAGGTTATTTTCAACCTCTTTATTCATTCTTATTTTGTATCCTGCTTGTGAAAGTGCCAGAGATAGAGTTCCCGATATTGGAAGGCGGAAAATAAATTTTCTACCGTTTTTTGAATTAAACAAAAAAACAGCGGTATAACAGAAGTGGATAAGGAACTGCTGAAAACTTTATTCTTTAAAAACATTGAGATGAAAAAATAGTTATTTCCGATTATTATGAAAAATGAGGGCATGCTCACATCAAAATGGCATGCCCTCATTTTCTATTTTACTCATTTTTTACTATTTGACCATCTTGAAAGTGCGTTGCGTTCCGTTTGTCGTCTTGGCACTAATGATATATGCTCCCTGTGAGAGTGACGATGTCGGGATGCGTATGCTGCTTCCTTGTTCGCTGTAATGGTGAACCATCTGTCCTTTTGTGTTGTACATGCTCACATGGCTTAGCGGTTGTGTTGCAGTGATGGTGATGAATCGGTCATCCTGTTCCATCATGATAGATTGCATCGCAGCCCTTTCATCCAATTGAATCACGTATGGCTGAGCAGGTGTTCCCAATACAGCATTATCATTGAAGTAGAGGTGTTCCGACACATCAATGTTCACTCCGTCTTGTTCTACGACAACACTCATTTTC
>JAGBUF010000256.1 GCA_017630975.1 Paraprevotella sp.
ATGTCGGTAATGATGCCATAACCAGGCTTGACTTGATATTCAGCCAATGTTACGCGCTTCCATTTGGCCAGTGAATGTACCACTTCTGCTTCAGCTTCGTTCATGTCCTTGATAGGGAAAGTCACTGGACGTTCAATGCCGTTCAAGTCATCATTCATGCCTAATCCCTTGAGAACAAAAAGGGGGGCAGTAACTCTTCGTAAGCGCAATTCGGTGGAGATGCTGCTCAAAAAAAAGTCCTTTATCTTTTTAATGGCAATCTCTGTTTGCTGTAAATCCAAAGCTGCGTGATAATCTTTGGGTATGATCAGTTGACTCATTGTCTTATCGTTTTTCTGTGTTTCTTTCTTTGTGTTTTGCAAAGTTAGCATATTTTTGTTACGAAGGAAGCAGAAAGCCAATTATTTCTAACGAAATGATAATACTTGTATACTATCTTTTTCAGTGTGTTTTTTGGGTGACGATGTTTTTTTTCTTACTTTTGCAACCGTTTTAAGGCTCCGTAGCTTAGCTGTATAGAGCGTCAGATTCCGGTTCTGAAGGTCGAGGGTTAGAATCCCTCCGGGGTCACACAAGAAGAGGCAAACCTTGCGGGTTCGCCTCTTCTTGTATATTATAATCTATTAAGAATGTTAGTGAATCACTTTTTCTCCGTTCACGATGTAGACTTTGGGAGTGGAATGTTTCAGTCCCTTCATGGCTTCATTTGGAGTAACGTCTTTTTTAATCAAAATACCGTTGATGTCGTATACATTTACTGTCTTGTTATAAGCATTGATCTCTTTTATGTTACTTCCGTCAGGGAGTAATAGAACATCAGCATTGCTACCAACTGTCAAATAGGCATGGTGGGCTTTTACTTCAATGGCATTCTCTTCTTGTACACGATGAAAACCCATTGGATTTTCTTGAGTTTGGAAGGTGTATGAATTCTTGGGAGCGTAAATATCCGTGTAGGTCCCTGTGAGAATCCCTGAACTATGCGTCAAAGTTTCAGTATCTGTAGGTACCCCCGAAAAGGAATATTCACCCATTTCTCCCTTTATAATGTAAGGAGTATTGGCTACGATGGTTGCTTCTTCTGCCAATATCAAACGGTCACCTTGAATCTCAGCACAGGAATTGAATGTCAGATTTTCTGGTATTTCATGCGAAAAAGGGAGCATCAATGTTTCCCATCCACATTCGGGAATATTCAGTGTATACTCTTTGGTCAATCGATAGAGTTTGAAGTTGTCAAAGATGGTCCAGTCATTACTTACTGATGCAGTTTTCTTAACACCGATAGTTGCAGTCCCGTCTGTCACCTCAAATACAAGCTCGTGAGTATAGAGCTGATTGGTAAAAGCCACTGATGCATCGGTCATTTGGTTGGGGATCAACCCATGTATGGTGTTCACACATGAAGGTCCGTTCATCTCCTTGCTGCTTGCCTCTTCAAAGATGGACATGATGGGCATTGAAGCACTATTGGCGTATAGCGATGCGTTGAGTTTCTCGAATCCGTTCTTGCGAAGATTGGCGGCTTCCTCATAACCACCGCAACGGTAGAAACCTTGCATCACGATTTTGTACTGACCATTAGGTAGTCCGGAAAGTTTCTGATAGATATCAAACGTGGTGTTCCACTTCTCGGCACAAAGATTGTCGGCATTGCCACCAATGACTGGAGAACCCTTCCATGCAGTCGGATTGTTGCTGTTTTCAAAACTCGGATCAATGATTGTGTTAGTGTAATCTGTAGGAGTAAATGGGTTGTTCTCATTCTTGATGTTTGCTTCTTCCCATACAATTTCGCCATTCTCTACTTTTACCAATAATGTGGTTGTAGCTTCCATGTTGATAGTAGCAGTCAATCTTTCGTTGTCAGCATAGATCACTACCTTTACCTCTTGTGTGTCGGTAGTATTGTTGCTAATATACGCAGTACAGGAGTCGTTTTTCTCTTGAACGGCAGTAATGTCGTTGGCTGTAGCATAGATGCGCAAGGTGTTGGCGATACTTCTCTTTTGTGTGCAAGCCAACTGTGTGCTGGCTCCGTTGGCGTTGATGTTGGTGATAGTGGTAAATACCGGTGCACCATCTGCTGTTGTCACATTCTGGAGTGTGAAGTTTTCCGTACCGAGGAAGTTGCTCATAAAGAGGTAGCGGACACTGTCAGGATCGCTTACGATGATACCATTCCAGCCGGTCGGTACCTTGTCGGTCAAGCTAATCACTTGTGTCTCCAATTGTGCGGTGGTCTCAGCATTTACATTATTATAATAGATGATGTGGCGTTTGTCGACGATGCTACCATTGGAGAACGTACGTGCAGTGTTGGAATAAGTCGGATAGAGGCGTGCGATATAAACGGAGTTGCTCAACTGGCGGTCGCCGAATGCCACCTTATTGTTTGCTTTAGTAGAGATGACACCCACTTGATTGTCAATATTCACCCAGTTGCTGTTGAATGATTTCATGGAAGCTCCGTCCGTTTGTATTCTGCCGCCTTTGTGATACAAGGTGCGTTTTTCTTTTGTGAACTTGTCTACACTGATGGCCAACAAACCATTGTATTCACCGGTGATGGTGCCACTGCTCTTACCTACGACATAGTCCATATAGATGAAGGCATTACCCGGAGTGGAGTAGATAGCGAAGTTGTTGTCCAAAGTCTTATCGTTTACATCCAGACGTCCGTTCATGGTATAGCTGTTACCATTCAATTGATAGATACCATTGGCTGTTGGTGCGGCATTGGTGCCCTTACCGTTGACTGTGTACCAACCCAAAAGGTTACCGGTGTTGTTAGCCTTGTAGGGTACGATGATCTTGTTCATGTCAGGTCTGTTTGAGGTAATATAACCGGTATAGCTTTTTAGTCCGCCACTCCATGAGAATACGCTGAAACGTTCCTTGGTGTTAGCGCGTACAATATTCTGTGTAGTGAAGAGATGAGCATCGGAGTTGGCGTTGCTGAAGTCTTCCCAAGTGGTGGGCTTCATGTCGGCGGTAGATGCCAGTTCATGCATGAGGTATGACATCATGACGCGATGACCTTCCACACCCATACGGCGAGGACCGATATCGCTGTTTAGCAACCAACTGCCGTCAGCAGTGGTAGATTGGCGTGCTTTGATATGTTTGTAAGCCATATTCTCCAGCATCAGCGCATCCTTGTCACGCAAGAAACATGCTAATGTGGAATAACTGGTAATTTGGTCGTAAAGGAACATACTCCAGTCGTTACCATTAGGCATGGCGAGTTCTCCGTCAGCCAAAGCCAAATGGCGTAACACATGATCCATCACATTCTGGTTGTTGTGCATCAATGCATTGGTTTTCCATTTTGGATTCTCGCCTTGGAACATAAGGAGAGCCAATTGCGCTTCTCCTAATTCTTGAATAACGACGTTCTGGTATGATGTGTGGAAATAATTATGATTCTGTAGTGTGTAGTCGTTGTATAAGTTTGGACCTACATACAAGTCACTAACCGTTGTTTGGTCGTAGTCGGGGTCAATAATGGTGTTGTTATTTGCATCATTTACCTGTGAATAGGAGTTGATGGCGAATTCACGAAGGCGTTTGAACCATTCTGGCGCAAGGGCATCGTTCGGGTACAAACCTAAAGCACATGCCAGCACGCAAGCTTCCCAACCATTTTCTTCTGATTTCGTGTCGCCATTGAATCCGGTTGGTATACTACGATATAATTCATAGTTACACTCAGCCTTAATCATCTTATATATATAGTTTTTCTGACTGTCGGTCAGTTCGGCGTCAAGGAAATATGAAGCGTATGCGAGAGACATGGTCCACAACGAACTTTCCCACACGGCATCGCTAGTGCTTACAGAGCCCCAATAAGCATTGTTGGATGTGATTTTTAGCTTGTTGGCTTTGTGGGTTGAATAACCGAATACCAATGATTTCATAGCCATATCCTTCACGTCTGTCCATGTAATGCCGGTAGGTAGTGTCACCTTACCCTGTCCGTATTTATAGAGGAATGCGCAGAGCATGGAGAAATCGGCATTGGTGCGCACGCCATCTTCGTTGTTCTGTCCGGCACTATTGGCTTGGAAATAACCGCAAGTCTCGTTTGCACTGTTGGGAGCAGCACAGTTGTACCATATATTTTTGGCGTATCTCATGGAGTTGGCAATCATCTGCAAGAGATCGTTCTGCATTGTTTCCTCGTTCACGAAGTCATGGGTAATCAAGCCTTCTGTGGGTGAGTTCAGTTCGTCTTCTGTTCCGCCTTCAATCGTCGGTGCATCAGGGTCAATGCTTCCGGTAGGCAACTTCGTCAATGTGAAATGGTCGTATGCGATACAACTACCACCACTCAACCAAGTCATGACTGATGAAATGGTGATTTTGCTTTCTTCTTTTAGAACGAATGCTAAAGTCTGCTCGTCCCAGGCAGAGCTGGTCATGATACCATTACTTCCACTTTTGAACGATATGGTGGCATCTGCGAGTGTTTCCGACTTGCTGTCTTTGACAGTGACATAGGCATTGGAAGTCGCAGAATTGACGTAGAATGCTTTGGTAAAAAATGTCAGTTTGTATTCCCCTGCGGCCAAGGCTACCTTAGAGGTTTGTTTCATTTCCGAACTGGCAGTGGTCCATCCCACACGCTGATAATAGGCATAACTACCGTCTTTCATGTCGGTCTTGCCGAAATTATTATCTGTGTTGCAGTCGCCATTGATGAGCAGTGCTACCCCCGGATTAGTGGTAGTCCAATTGCTGGGTGTGATGTTCCATCCTCTGAGGTCAGAGCCACCATTGTTGACAATGCTTCCTGATGAGGTGGTACATGATGAGGCGTTGGCTTCAAAAGAAGGGTTGCTTAGATAAGTCGTTGTGACATCTTCCTGTGCTTGCATCCATGTATTGAATATAAGCGAACTGCAAACGGCTAAGATAAGTCTTTTGTATGTTTTCATTGTTTTGATAATTAGTTCTGACGCCAAAGGTACAAAAAAAGAATGAGCACATGAAATTTATAAAGCTTTAATTTACAAAGCAATTAGAGATATTTTCGTTTCTATTTATTGCTTGTCAGTAAAAGATTCATTACTTTTACGAAAATTTTAGACAGAAAAAGGTGAACCTGACAGAACGATTCCTGAAAGATGTGAGTTTTGATACGCAGTCCGATGAGTGTGCCTCAGTTTGTCCCAGCACCGACAAACAAATGATTTTCGCTCGTTATCTGAAAGAAGAGTTGGAAG
>JAGBUF010000257.1 GCA_017630975.1 Paraprevotella sp.
AACTCATCAAGAAAGGACATGTTTACATCCTGCAAACACCTTTATTCCGTGTGCGAAACAGGAAGAGCAAAATCGGAAAGGCAAGACTCAAGGAACTGGAGGGAGAAATTAACAACCAAAAATCGGATTTCATTACACGCTACTGTTATTCAGAAGAAGAACGTATAGAAGCAATCGAAAAATTGGGACCGGATCCTGAAATTACCCGATTCAAAGGACTCGGGGAAATTTCACCGGACGAATTCAAGAATTTCATCGGTCCGGACATCCGATTGGAGCAAGTGTCGCTACACAAAAGCGACCAGGTAAAAGAACTTTTGGAATACTACATGGGCAAAAACACCATGGAAAGACAAAATTTCATCATCAACAACCTCGTTGTGGAAGAAGACCGCGCAGAGGAAGATGAGACCATCCACTAATCACACGAGAATGAAAAAAACAGCTATCTTTCCCGGAACTTTCGACCCCTTCACCAAAGGGCATGAGTCGTTATTGAAAAGGGCACTCCACTTGTTTGACCATATAGTCATTGGAGTGGGTATCAACGAAAATAAAAATACGGTGCAACCTCACGAGGAGCGTGTCAAAGCACTAAAGCAACTGTTCTCAGACGACGACCGCATTACTGTGGAGAGTTATTCAGACCTGACCATTGATTTTGCTCAAAGACACCAAGCCGCATTCATCTTGCGTGGCGTCCGTTCTATCAAAGACTATGAGTACGAGTTGAATATGGCTGATGTCAATCGTCGGTTGAGCGGTATTGAAACCATTATTTTATTTACTGAACCGGAATGGGCTTTTTTAAGTTCATCTGTAGTGAGAGAACTCCACCATTTTGGCAAAGACATCCTACCTTTCATACCGGAAGGGTTAAAATATCCATAAAATTCAGATGATGAAAAAAATATTATTCTTTTTATTCCTTTCCGTAGCAACGCTACAATGCTTCTGTCAAAATCAGCAGCAGGGGTTAGAGGATGCATTGCGCAAATTATCCATGGCACACATTGCCATTGCCAACTTATACGTAGATGAGGTCAACACCGGCAAACTTACAGAAGATGCTATCGATGGAATGCTGTCGAAGTTGGACCCTCATTCATCATACACCAATGCGGAAGAAACAAAAAGAATGAACGAACCTCTCAGAGGCAATTTTGATGGAATAGGTATTCAGTTCAACATCCTGGAAGATACACTCCTTGTCATCCAACCCACCGCTAAAGGACCTTCCGAAAAGGTGGGCATCATGGCGGGCGACAGAATCACACACGTCAACGATACGTGCATTGCCGGTGTAAAAATGAGTCGAGAAGAAATCATGCGCCGTCTCAGAGGTTCCAGAGGAACAAAAGTAAAACTAAGCATACTGCGTTCGGGTGTCAAAGATACTCTACAGTTTGTTGTCACTCGCGACAAAATCCCTGTAACAACCGTAGATGCTACATTCATGATCACTCCGACCATTGGGCTGATTCGACTGGCAAGTTTCGGTAGCACGAGTCACAACGAACTCAAGAATGCCATCCAACAACTGAAGGAAAAGGGAATGAAGGATCTCATTCTGGACTTACAACAAAACGGAGGGGGATACATGGATGCCGCAACAAACATTGCGAATGAGTTCCTTCATAAAAACGACCTTATTGTTTATACACAAGGACTAAGAGTTCCATATAAAGAGTTCCGCGCACAAGGGAACGGTATATTTCAGGAAGGCAGAGTCATGGTGCTTGTAGATGAATACTCGGCATCTGCATCAGAAATTCTGGCGGGAGCCGTACAAGACCAGGACAGAGGTTATATCATTGGCAGACGCACTTTCGGTAAAGGATTGGTGCAAAGACCGCTCCCCCTCCCCGATGGTTCAATGATTCGACTGACTATCGCCCGATACTACACACCTACGGGACGCTGCATCCAGAAACCTTATACCATGGGGGACAAGAAGAAATACAATATGGATGTTCTGGACAGATTCACTCATGGCGAACTCACAAACATTGATAGCATCCATTTCCCCGACTCACTGAAGTTTTCAACTTTGCGCGAAAAACGTACCGTATATGGTGGAGGTGGCATCATGCCCGACTACTTCATCCCATTGGACACCATGAGGTACACCAAATATTATAGAGATTTATCCGCCAAGGGCGCTATCATCAATGCCAGTCTTAAATACATTGACAAGAACCGGAAAAATCTGAAAAAGAAATATCCTTCGTTTGATGATTACAAAAGGGATTTTGAAATTCCGCAATCCTTGATCAAAGCTGTCTTCTCGGAAGGAGAAAAAGGGAAGGTAAAAGCAAAAGATGACAAGGAAGAACAAGCCACTATCTCAGAATTAGAGCTACAATTAAAAGCCCTAATAGCCAGAGATTTGTGGGATATGTCTGAATATTTCGCCATTATCTACGAAAAGAACCCTTTCGTAACTAAGGCATTGGAATTGTTATCTTCCCAAAACAATTAACAAGACTGAAAACTTTCCCACAGACGACTCGTCGGAAGCGGCGCTTCTACACAAATGGACTCTTTTGAGACAGGGTGTATGAAACTGATTCTGCGCGCATGCAAACAAATACTTCCGTCAGGATTGCTGCGTGGAGAACCATATTTCAAATCGCCCTTGATGGGACACCCCATCTTCGCTAGTTGACAACGTATCTGATGATGTCTTCCGGTCTTTAAATCCACCTCCAACAAATAATATCTGTCTGATTTTCCTATGACTTGATAACCCAAAACAGCCTTTTTGGAATTGGGTTTCTCTTGTTCATAAGCGTATGATTTATTCTGTTTTTCATTACGAACCAACCAGTGTGACAACTCCCCTGCATCAACATTAGGACGATTGGCAACGATTGCCCAATAAGTTTTATGCACATCTTTCGTTCTGAACATTTCATTCAGTCTAGTCAAAGCCTTGCTGGTGCGGGCAAATACTACCAATCCACTAACAGGCCGGTCCAAACGATGCACCACCCCCAAAAACACATTACCGGGCTTTTGATACTTCTCCTTAATGTATTCTTTCACAGTTTCTACAAGAGGCTTATCACCCGTCTTGTCACCTTGTACAATCTCGGAGCTACTCTTGTTGACTATAATAATATGATTATCTTCGTAAACGACAGTCATTGAATTACATGTTCATACCACCATCAATTTGAATCACTTGACCGCTGACGTAAGACGACAAGTCGGATGCCAAGAAGACAGCTACATTTGCTACATCGTCCGTTGTTCCAACTCTGCGCAAAGGAATTTTCTTGCACCACTCTTCCCGAACTGTTTCAGGAACTGCAGCTGTCATGTCTGTCTCTATAAAGCCTGGGGCTATCGCATTGGCGCGGATTCCTTTAGCTCCCATCTCCTGAGCAATGGATTTCGCCAAAGCAATCATTCCTGCTTTAGAAGCTGCATAATTACATTGTCCGGCATTGCCATGAACCCCCACTACTGACGACATATTGATGATTGAGCCACCACGCTGCCGCATCATGATAGGAGTACATGCATGAATAAAATTGAAAGCAGACTTCAAATTAACAGTCATCACCTCATCCCATTGCTCTTCGGTCATTCTCAACATCACACCATCCTTGGTAATACCGGCATTATTGACCAATATATCTATACTCCCAAAATCGGCTTTCACTTGATGGACCAATGCTTCGGTCTGTGCAATATCAGAAGCATTGGATACATA
>JAGBUF010000258.1 GCA_017630975.1 Paraprevotella sp.
TATCCCCTCACCTCATTCGCGGTGAGGGGATTTTTATTGCTAAAAACCGTATCCTACTACACATATCAAGTAAAAAAACAGTGCGATTATTAGGTCTTGTTAATATAAAACGTTATATTTGTAATGAATAAAATAGTATTTGTTAATTGTATTATTAATCATATATGAACAATATATTATCTTTTAACATTTCTACCCCGGACGATGTCGCCAATCAGATAGCTTCAAGAGTTAAGAGCAGACGTTTGGAGTTGAATCTTACTCAAGAAGGATTTGCCACACGCGCAGGATTGAAGTTCGCCACATATCGACGATTTGAACAAACCGGTGAAATCTCACTACGAGGCTTACTTCAAATTGGATTTGCATTGAACGCTCTTTCAGACTTTGACGCGCTATTCACTCAAGAACAATACCGGTCTATTGATGAAGTGCTGAACAATAAAGCAATAACACGAAAACGAGGGAAGAAAAATGAATAACATTAAACAGATTGAAGTCATATATTACAACCACTTGGTCGGACGTTTAGCACTGACAAAAGAAGGTCTATGCGCTTTTGAATATTCCACAGAATGGCTTTCTTCCGGTTTCTCCATCTCACCATTTGAACTACCTCTTCAAAATGGTGTTTTTATAGCTAAGCCGCACCCTTTTGATGGTGGTTTCGGTGTCTTTAACGATTGTTTGCCGGACGGTTGGGGACTACTCATTCTTGATAGACACCTGCAACGAAAAGGCATCCTTCCACGCACATTGACCATTCTTGACCGTTTGGCTTTAGTTGGTTCAAACGGACGTGGAGCATTGGAATTTCGACCGGACAAAAGTGTTATAAGTCCTCAAGAATATGCTGATTTTGAGAATTTGTCAGTAGAAGCTGAAAAGATTTTTGATAATGACGACTACATGGGGAAAGGCATTGAAGAGTTCCAATATCGTGGAGGTTCACCGGGTGGTGCTCGCCCCAAAATATTCACTCATTATGATGGGAAAGAGTGGTTAGTAAAATTCCGAGCAAAACATGACCCCAAGAATATAGGAATCAATGAATACAAATACTCCTTACTCGCCAAAAAGTGCGGGATTGAAATGCCCGAGACACGGCTTTTTGAGAATAAGTTCTTCGGTGTGGAACGTTTCGACCGCAGTCCCAAAGGGAAACTACACGTGATAAGCATAGCTGGTCTCATCAATGCGGATTATCGCATACCATGTATTGATTACACACAAATCTTTCAGGTATGCGCCATACTCACTCACAACATTGCCGAGTTATGGAAAATCTTTCGTCTGATGGTTTTTAACTATCTGATAGAGAACAAAGACGACCATGCCAAGAATTTCGCATTTATTTACGACAATGGTAATTGGAGGTTCTCTCCTGCATATGATTTATTACCTAGTGACGGCATGAATGGTTTTCATACAACCTCTATCAACAATAGCATTGAACCAACAAAAGAGGATATTATTACTGTAGCAACCAAAGCAGGACTCAACAAAAAAGAAGCAGAAAAAACTTATGAAAATATTCATGACATTATACAAAA
>JAGBUF010000259.1 GCA_017630975.1 Paraprevotella sp.
CAATGCCGTTGATTTCTGAGTTGATTTTTGCGTCTTCAATGGCTTCTGGTACATATTCAATACCGATAACTTTTCTTGCTTTGCTTGCTACAAAATTCGCAATAGTTCCTGTCCCTGTGTACAAATCGTATACCAATTCATTGCCGGTAAGCCCTGCGAAATCACGTGCCACTTTGTATAGTTCGTAGGCTTGTTCTGTATTGGTTTGGTAGAAACTTTTTGGTCCAACCTTGAACTTAAGGTTTTCCATCAAAAGGTAGATATGGTCATTCCCTTTATATGTGATGATTTCCTGATCGCCAATTGTATCATTAAACTTCTGGTTGTTTACATACATCAACGAGGTGATTTCCGGGAAACTATTGGCAAGAAATTCCATGACGTCGTTAGCTTGCTGCTGTTCTTCGTCGTTCATAATGCAGAACTGCATCACCACCATCAACTCTCCACTATTGGAATTACGAATCATCATATTCCGTAACAGCCCTGTATGTTCTCTTAGGTCATAAAATCCCAATTGGTGCTCATATCCATAATCGCGAACAGCATTACGGATTCTGTTGTTGATGTCGTCCATGAGCTTACATTGTTCAATTGGCAGAATCTTGTCAAAAGACCCTGTTGTATGAAAACCAACGGCATTCATCTGTGTGAAAGCCTCACCTCCGGCAATCTCTTCAGGTGTCAACCAACGTTTGTTTGAGAAACCAAATTCAAGTTTGTTGCGGTATTCACTCGTTTGGGATGAACCTAAAATGGGAAGGATGTTGTTCAGTTCAACCTTCCCTATGCGTTCAAGATTGTCCAATACCTGTTTCTGTTTGTATTTGATTTGTTCTTCATAAGGTAGACATTGCCACTTACATCCTCCACAAACTCCGAAGTGGGGACAGAATGGTTCAGTGCGTAGCGCTGAATATTCATGGAATTTTATGGCCACAGCCTCGCAATAACGATGCTTTTTCTTCTTTACTTGTAGGTCAACTATATCTCCTGGAACGACGAATGGAACAAAAACAACCATGTCGTCAATACGTGCCAAAGCTTTACCCTCAGCTGCCACATCTGTTATGGTTATTTTCTCTAATATTGGTAGTTCTTTTTTCTTGCGTGCCATATCTCTTAGCTTCTCTTTTTACAATTTTTATTATTCATGATGCAAAAGTAATATTTTTTTTGCGTTTTTCTTCGTTTTGCTTTTGTAATCAGTAAATTCTGATTAAATTTGCATAAATAGATTTGTTAACGTTATTAAACAACATTACAAGATGAGCGAAAAAAGAGTTTACACCTTCGGTAACGGTAAAGCCGAAGGAAAAGCAGACATGAGAAATCTGTTAGGTGGTAAAGGTGCTAACTTGGCTGAAATGAACTTGATTGGAGTGCCAGTTCCTCCGGGTTTCACAATTACAACCGATGTATGTAACGAATACTTCGAAAAAGGTAAGGAAAAAGTTGTAGAACTTTTGAAAGACGAAGTAATGGCTGCTGTTGCCAATATTGAGAATTTGATGAATTCTAAATTCGGTGACGTAGAGAACCCATTGTTGGTGTCAGTTCGTTCTGGTGCTCGTGCGTCTATGCCTGGTATGATGGATACAATTTTGAACCTTGGTTTGAATGACGAAGTTGTTGAGGGTATGATCCGCAAAACAGGTAACGCTCGCTTCGCATGGGATTCTTACCGTCGTTTTGTTCAGATGTATGGTGACGTTGTATTGGGAATGAAACCGGTCAACAAAGAAGACATCGATCCATTTGAAGCAATTATCGAAGAGGTTAAGGAAGCTAAGGGTGTTAAGTTAGACAATGAACTTGCTGTTGAGGATTTGAAAGAATTGGTAGCTAAATTCAAGGCTGCAGTTAAGACTCAAACCGGCAAGGATTTCCCGACAGATTCATACGAACAACTTTGGGGTGCAATCTGCGCCGTATTTGATTCTTGGATGAACGAACGTGCTATCTTGTATCGTAAGATGGAAGGTATACCTGCTGAATGGGGAACTGCTGTTAACGTGCAAGCAATGGTGTTCGGAAATATGGGTGATACTTCTGCAACAGGTGTTTGCTTCAGCCGTGACGCAGGTAATGGTGAGAACTTGTTCAATGGTGAGTATTTGATTAACGCACAAGGTGAAGACGTTGTGGCTGGTATCCGTACTCCTCAACAAATTACTAAGATTGGTTCACAACGTTGGGCAGAGCGTGCAGGTATTAGCGAAGAAGATCGCGTTGCTAAATATCCTTCAATGGAAGAGGCAATGCCTGAAATCTACAAAGAATTGGATGCTCTTCAAACCAAATTGGAAAACCACTACCGTGATATGCAAGATATGGAGTTCACTGTACAAGAAGGTAAACTTTGGTTCTTGCAAACTCGTAATGGAAAGCGTACCGGTGCAGCCATGGTGAAGATTGCTATGGATTTGTTGCATGAAGGTATGATTGATGAAAAGACAGCATTGAAGCGTTGCGAGCCTAATAAACTTGACGAACTTCTCCACCCTGTATTTGATAAGAAGGCTGAATCTGCAGCTAAGGTTCTTACTCGTGGTCTTCCTGCATCACCAGGTGCTGCTTGTGGACAGATCGTATTCTTTGCAGATGATGCAGCTAAGTGGGCTGAAGATGGTAAGAAGGTTGTGATGGTTCGTATTGAAACTTCTCCTGAAGACCTTGCTGGTATGGCTGTAGCAGAAGGTATCCTCACTGCACGTGGTGGTATGACTTCACACGCTGCCGTGGTTGCTCGTGGTATGGGTAAGTGCTGCGTTTCAGGTGCAGGTGCTTTGAATATTGATTACAAGGCTCGCACAGTTGAGGTTGACGGTGTAGTTCTTAAGGAAGGCGATTATATTTCTATCAACGGTACAACAGGTAATATCTATGAAGGTCAGGTAGAAACTAAGGCAGCTGAAGTTTCAGGTGACTTCGCTGAATTGATGGATCTTTGCGCTAAGTATTCTAAGCTTGTTGTTCGTACTAATGCTGATACTCCGCACGATGCACAGGTTGCACGTAACTTCGGTGCTGTAGGTATTGGTCTCTGCCGTACAGAGCACATGTTCTTCGAGGCTGAGAAGATCGTTGCAATGCGTGAAATGATTCTTTCTCAGGATGCAGAAGGACGCAAGAAGGCTCTCGCTAAGTTGTTGCCTTACCAGAAGGCGGACTTCTACGGAATATTCAAGGCTATGGATGGTTGCCCAGTTAACGTACGTCTCCTTGACCCACCTCTTCATGAGTTCGTACCACATGATCTTAAGGGACAGCAGGTGATGGCAGACGCTATGGGCGTGACTGTTCAGTACATCCAGCAGCGAGTAGAAAGCCTATGTGAAGCAAACCCAATGCTTGG
>JAGBUF010000260.1 GCA_017630975.1 Paraprevotella sp.
AAGACTTTGAGGCAAAGTGGGATGACTTAAAGATTTTTATCAATTATGGAATGCTGACACAAGAAGATTTCTACGACAAGGCAAAGAGTTATTCTTTACTAAAGGATTGTGATGGCAAATATTTTACTTTTGAAGAATATCAAACATTGATCAAAGATAGCCAAACGGATAAGGACGGTAATCTCATATACCTTTATGCTCAGGACAAAGATGCCCAGTACTCATACATAGATGCGGCAAAAAACAAAGGTTATAGTGTATTGATCATGGACGGACAACTTGACACCCCACTCGTGTCAATGTTGGAACAAAAATTTGAAAAGAGCCGTTTTACACGTGTAGACGCAGATATTTTAGATCGATTGATTGTAAAGGATGAAGATAAAAAGGAAAATTTGGACGCCTCACAATCTGCCAATCTGTCAGCTATATTCAGCACACAGATGCCCAAACTTGACAAAACTGAATTCAATGTTGAAATTCAAGCCATGGGCGAGAACAATATGCCTATTGTTATTACACAAAGCGAATATATGCGTAGAATGAAGGATATGGCTCATATTCAACCGGGAATGGCATTCTATGGCGAAATGCCGGATATGTTTAATCTTGTTCTGAATACAGACCACAAACTCATTAAAGAAGTATTGTCTGAGTGCAATAATTCAACAGCAGAGTCAATTCAACCTATTGACGCAGAAATCAAAGGCTTACAAGCCCGCGAAGCCATCTTGAGAAAAAATCAAGAAGGTAAAAAGGCAGAGGAGATTGAACAAGCCGAAAAAGATGACCTTGAAAATTGTACGAAATCAATTGCCGCAGAAGAAGAAAAGAAAAATCATATACTGAATGAATTTGGCAAGAGCAACAAAAAGGTTCATCAGCTCATAGACTTAGCCCTCTTACAAAATGGCATGTTGAAAGGAGAAGCATTGACCAATTTTGTAAAGCGCAGTATTGATTTAATCTAATTCATCTTTATAACAGTAGAAAGAATAGCCGATTCGGCTATTCTTTTTTTTGTAATCTTTTAGAGTTGTTTCTTATTATTCTTGTAGCAACATCTTTTTAATTAAATGTCAAATTTATTTGCTAACAATTCAAAAATGTCGTATCTTTGCAATGGCTAATAAGGAATGGCTCCGTAGCTCAACTGAATAGAGCATCTGACTACGGATCAGAAGGTTACAGGTTTGAATCCTGTCGGAGTCACAATGAAGGGTATCAATTGATACCCTTCATTTTTTATATACATATTCAAATACTGAAAGTACTGACGTTTTGAAATGCACAAAAAAACTCCCATAATTTTTATGGGAGTTAATACTAAATATTTTACAGTACAGTTGCTACGCCCTTTTCTTGTTGGAATCTGCGACAAGCACGTACCCAGTGACGCATATGACTGATAATCTCTTGAGTTTCTTGAAGCGTACTCATATACAAATATTGTATCTTCAAATCATCAAGATTACCTTTACGGATTCTTGCTTGATGTATCTTTCTGATTTCAGATAAATGAAGTTTCATGTCATCACCATATTGTCTCACTTGTATAGCGTCATCGTAATTTCCGGTTTCAATCATCTTTTCAATCATTTGCACCAAGTCTTTTACACCTTCTCGGATGGGCGTAAATTCTTTTACATACACTTCTGGCATCGGATTGAAATTATTATCTACGTGCTCTAAACTCGGTTCACACATACGTTTTAAGCAGTAAATACTTTGTTCACAACTATTACATGCCAAATGGAACCATGTATCTTTTTCTACTCCCAATAGTGGATCGATTTTTCTCAAACCGAGTAATTCCTTTTTACGGATAATTTTCCAATTTCTGCGCTCCTCATCCAAAGTATTCATCACCCTGCGTAGAACTTTCACATCTTCGTTAAATAATCCGTCAATGGTCTGTTGATACGCATCAGATATAAATTTAACCATTTTGGACTGATACATACTGATGTGCTTGTTCAATAATACCCAAGACTCATCTTTATCTTCAGTTTGAAGCATTTCAGTAAAGACTTCATCTTTTTGGGTTGAAGCCATTTTCTTTTTGTAAGCTCTATTGTTACTGTAAACCATAAATGCTACCAAACAAATCAATAGCACCATAGCAACGGGACCACCGAAATAGACCACTAATGATACAATGAAGCACAAAGTAAATGCAGCACCTGCTGTCATAAACCACCCTCCAATAACTGAAATCACACCGGTTACACGGAACACAGCACTTTCGCGTCCCCATGCTCTATCAACCAAAGAAGTACCCATACCTACCATGAATGCAACATAAGTTGTAGAAAGAGGTAACTTTAATGACGTACCTATAACGATAAGTAATCCGGCTAACACAAGATTCACAGATGCTCTCACCAAGTCAAATGCAGCTCCATTGGGCAGAATCGCTTCTTCTTGATTAAATCGTGAGTTGAGCCATCTTTTCATACCAGCTGGCATATGTGTACTGGCGTATTCATTCATATTCAATACACTTCTCACCAAGTGACGGGCAAATCTTGAAGAACCAAACATCTCGTCACCGGCATTCTGTCTTGATAAGTCAACAGATGTCTTTACTACATTTTGTGCTTTTTTGGAAGTGATAAGTGCGATAGTCATAATCAAACCGGCTCCTACAAGGAAATAAATAGGCGTATTCGCAGATTCATTCAATACTCCCATTGTATAGGTTGAAGGGTCTGCACCCGGATGTGCCATAAAATCCTGACATGAAGCCAATCCTGTCAATGTAACACCAATAAAATTCACTAAGTCATTACCGGCAAAAGCCATGGCCAAAGAAAATGTACCAAATAACACAATGATCTTAAATACATTCACTTTCAACCAATGCAATACTTGCATCAATATCGTGTAACCTACAAGGAAGCCAACTAAAATCAAGTGTGTGTTTTGTGCAATCCATTCTTTCATGTCGGCAGTCATGAAAGATGATTTTCCAAATCCTTTAACTATTAAGAAATATGAAATTGCAGTGAAAGAAATACCTCCAAAGATACCGATCGTATATTTCATGTGTTTGGTATAATGGAATGTGAAAATCACACGCGCTATCCATTGTACAATCATACCAAATATAAAGGCAATAGCTACAGACATGAATATCGCCAATATCACTTGAAACGCTTTATCGGTATTGATCAATTCAGCATAAGTCCACTCTGGATGATTGAACATCTTCACCAATGCAATAGCGGTACTACCTCCCATCAATTCAAAAACCATTGAAACTGTAGTTGATGTAGGTAATCCCAATGTATTAAATATATCCAAAAGGATGACATCTGATGCAACAACTGCAAGGAAAATGCACATCAATTCTTCAAAAGTAAATAATTGTGGACGGAAAATACCATGACGGGCGATATCCATCATACCGTCACTGGTAGTAGCACCTACAAATACACCAATTGCAGCTATAATCAAGATGGTTTTAAACCGAGCCACTTTTGCCCCAATTGCAGAACCTAAAAAATTTACCGCATCATTACTAACACCGACATACAAATCGAAAGCGGAAAGGGCAAATAAGAAACAGACAACGCCCCAATAAAGATATTCCATATGTTTTTAAATTTATTTGCTACAAAAATAGAAATTTATAATAATACTTCATTAAAACTTTCTAACTAATTATTTAAAATTTATTAATAGTAATATTGTCGAATATCATTAATCAAATTTAATAGCTTTTACCGGTTTGACATTTGCGATAATATAGCACGGGAGAATCATCGCCAAAAAGCAAAGGAGCGAGGTGATAACTTCAATCAATATTATATAAGGTAAATTCATATCAACAGGAACATAATCTACATAATATGTAGTGGGATCCAAATGTATTAAATGAGTACTTTTTTGCACAAAGACCAATATCAATCCTATCAAATTACCCCAAAATAGTCCTTTCAATAGAATCAAAGCCGAGTAATGTAGGAATATATTTCTTATTTGTAGATTGGTTGCGCCCAATGCTTTCATAATTCCGATAAAACTGGTTCGCTCGAGTATAATAATCAACAATCCGGAAACCATTGTAAAGCATGCCACCGCAATCATCAATGATAAAATGACAATTATATTCATGTCGA
>JAGBUF010000261.1 GCA_017630975.1 Paraprevotella sp.
AGACGCCTGTCCTGAATTCAACGGTAATTCAAACCGTCCATTTGCATCAGTATAAACAGTATCACGCACAGGCACTGCATCTGTTACACCATTATAGTAAAATCTTCGCACAACACTACAATCCATGACTACCCGCGCATATCTCAATGGTGTTCCATTATAATTGTCCGCTTTTCCTGATACATATACCGTATCGCCCGATTGACGGAAATCTTCCAGAGCATCTAAAACCACCTTAAATGTAGGACGCTTATATTCCGCCACTTGAAATGTGACATATCCCTTTTCACTTCGTATTCTATACACACCATTCAGGCCCTTTGAAGGCAACTTGAATACAGCGGAAATTTTACCCATTTCATCGGACACTGTCGTAACATCAGACACCTTACGATGATTGGCATCATACAAGGTCAGAACTACAGTATGATAAGGATTAACTTTTTCATCCATGTGACTATAGGTAGTGCAAAGCCCACCCACATGAACCACCTGTCCGGGGCGATAAACAGAACGATCGGTAAATAAACGTTCTATATTCTCTGTAGATTGAGTCTCATGATAGGAATAGCGACCATACAGATAAATTCGTGGATGCCCCACGTCTTCTCCCTTTTTCGCCAATACATAAAGCCCCCCCGTCCGCACTTTTCTATTTCCTTCGCCCAACAACACTTTGCCTTCTGCATCCGTATAGTCCGACGACAATACCTCACCAGCCTTAAAGAGTTGTACAAATACATTCTCTATCGGCATACCCGTCGTACGGTCTACCACTCTGCAATATACTGCTGTATCCGGATGTTCCATCACAATCGGCATTAGGCGAGTGACAGTCACAATATGGAAAAAACTTTTATTCTTTGATGTTATCCCTCTCACATCTGCAGAAAGCACATACAACCCGGCATCGGGTGTCTGCAAACAGAATGTATCTGTCAACTCCTCATACGGAAGAGCATTGCACCATTTTAAAGAATCCTTACGTACCAATATGGCTTCACGTTTAAGAAAATCAGCAAATTCGGGTTTTGAAATATTTGCAGACAAGCTATCATAACTAACATGCTCCGGCATACGATACCAGACCAAGCCCGCACCACCATTATTCAAATGACGATGCCGAACTTGACAGTTCATCATATCGTCTGGACATACAACTTCCGGCATTTGCATGCAAAACATTGGTTGTTGAAGCTCTCTCAACTTATTTTTCAAAGCTGTGATACGGGGATAAGAAGGATAGCGTGTACATGCTTCCTCCAACCATTTCACCTTGCATTGTGGTGTCACATCCAAAGCAGACATCCGCAAATAGACCTCTGCCACAGTAGGTAAATCCGCAAATCGCAATCGCATCGTCTCTAAAGCCTTGTACGTATCTGACGCCAGCGCCTTTCGTTCACGCTCCGACATATTTGGCTGTTCACCAATTCTTTCATCATAAAAGGAAGTATACTGCGTACAATCAGCGATAGAATCGAGCATAAAAAGCAGTTCGGCATTTCTATTACCCAGCTGTCTGTAAGTCGTCAACACCTGGTTATAAAAATTCATCCGCTCTTTACATACCTGAACATCTGTTCCGTTTTTGGAAAGTATGGCACGCTTAGCAATCACATGCAAGAGATCATCATTAAAATAATCCGCATCATCCCCTTTTTTGACAAAAGGCATATAAATGTCCGAACATACTTTTGCCAATAACAGAACATCAGCCATTGAAAGATCATAATTCAAAGATGAAGCTTTCCTGAATTGTTGGACCGACCACTCATGTATACTATCAGGATGTGCATCTGTCTTTTCTGAATAATTATGAGTCATTCTGACACCCCTTCCATACAACTCACCCAATATCGAAGCATAAATGGAACGCAGTACAACATCCTTTGTGCTCGTTTTCATACGTTCCAATTTGAGTACGTCTGTATAGAAACTATCCGGAGTGATCTGCTGACGCAAAACACAACCATATAAGAAAGCAGCCATATGTTGACCTTTATTGCTATCATTCACAGCTTTACGAGCTATTTTAGCAACGGTTTCAGTTGCCGATTTCGGCAATCCTTCCTTCTCAAATTGACGAACTTCTTTCCATAAATCATCATAACGTTGTGCATGAAAATCTGTAGAAGATGCGAACAACAGCGCAACAGAAACCAACAAAGCTTTTACAATGGTATACATTCTATCCTATTTTATAGTTACACACAAATAACGACATTTTTAATGAAATACTTGTGTATTTAGTGTTATATTTGCTTAAACGCAGACGAATATAAATCAAAGAGAAAACAAAAAGCGCACGACTTAGTCATGCGCCTCATTATTCTTATTAAAATTCCATCAGTCTTTTACCGGTACTTGACCAAGCAATTCTTTCAAGAAAATCCAAAATTTATCCACAGAAGGAATGTTACAACGCTCATCCGGTGTATGCGGAGAACGCATTGTAGGACCAAAACTTACCAGATCCATTTTCGGATAAACCTCGCCAATCAAGCTACACTCCAAGCCGGCATGTACCACCTGCACTATGGCATCTTCATTGAACAATTGCTTATACACCTCCACCATCTTGGCTGTAATCTGCGAATCAAAGTTGGGTTGCCATGCTCCGTAGCGACCACTGTATTCCACTTTCATACCAGCCATATTGAAACAACTTTCTAACATAGTTGTCACATAGTCCATCATTGTCTCACTTGAACTGCGGGCTAAGATAAGTACCTCTGCTGCCGTAGGAGACACATTAACAATAGCTAGGTTTGATGATGTTTCAACAATATGTGGCATAGAAGGTATATTTCGTAACACTCCATCATGACATGCTAATACAGCGTCTACGATATTGTCTTGTATATCCTCCGGAACTTGCAATTCAGACACTTCCACTTGTTCCAAAGTCATCTCCAATGCGTGTTCTACTCCATAATATTCATCGGTAAAGACTTCTTTACACTCGGCCACCAACTCGTTCACTTCCTCTAACAACTCCTCCGGTATGGTGATAACGGCAGAACTCTCTCGAGGAATGGCATTCCGCATATTTCCTCCATGCCATGATACCAAACGAGCCTCGTAGTCACGAATCGCCATTTGCAAGAAACGCGCCACCAGTTTATTGGCATTGGCACGATTTTCACAAATCTCCAAACCTGAATGTCCCCCACGCAGACCTGCAACTGTCACCTTGAGAGCGATATCCTCCGGTGCTGTTTCCACGGGTTTATATTCCATCGTAGCAGTCACATTTACGCCTCCGGCACTACCTACGACAAACTCACCCATTGTCTCGTTGTCGATATTCAATAATATATCCCCTGTCAAAGTATCTGCTGCCAAATGGTTTACGCCATACATACAGGTTTCCTCATCCGATGTAAACAAAGCCTCTATCGGCCCATGCACCAAAGTATCATCCTCCAATGCAGCCATAATTGCCGCCATTCCAAGACCATTATCAGCACCTAATGTTGTTCCCTTGGCCTTTACCCAATCGCCATCTATGTATGTTTCTATCGGATCTGTCTCAAAATTATGATTACTATCCACCAACTTCTGCGGCACCATATCCATGTGAGCCTGCATAACTACTGTTTTGCGGTTCTCCATACCTGCAGTTGCCGGTTTACGCATCACAATATTCTCACCATTATCCTTGAACGCTTCAATGCCTCTTTCTGCAGCCCAATCCAAAAGGAATTGCTGAACTTTCTCAAGATGTCCGGAAGGACGGGGCACCTGTGTCAGCGCATAAAAGTTTCGCCAAACAATCTGAGGTTGTAAATTCTTTATTTCACTCATAACAATCAGTATTTTGGTTAATATTTATCATTTTCTCAATGTCTCTTTTCCTAATTGTCGGGTGCAAGCTAATCCCACTGTAGCATACACACCCAACAACACAACAAGAAGCGTTTGAATGGAGTGTACAATCAAAACGAAAACAACTCCTACGCTCTCGCTGATACCATAAAGCACCAGTACTGTCTTTACGGCAAAATGCCACGGACCTGCCCCATTCGGCGTTGGGACGATTACCGCAAAACTTCCCACAACGAAAGCCACCAATGCCGCAGACAAATTCAAACCTTCAGTACCCTCAAAACAAAAGAAGGTCAAGTAAAAATGTAGGAAATAGGCCACCCATATTCCTATAGAATATATAATATATAAAGGTATATTGGTCACTCCACGCAATGAAAAGACCCCTTCCTTCATGTTAAAAAACACTTTTTTGGTCTTGCTGAACCATGCCAATCGGCGCGCCAAGAAATATATAAAAAACAAGAGGACCAACAGACATGTAGCTGTCACCCAGTAACCTGCCGTCGAAAAACGAGTAATAAAATCCTCAAAGCTAAGTCCCGTTTGAGATAGGAAAGCGGTGAATAATTTCATTTGCGAGAATATAATCACAACAGAAAACAAAAGCATCAGGACTGTATCGACAATCCTTTCTGTCACCACTGTTCCCAACGATTTGGCAAAAGATACATCATCATATCTTTTCAGTACTCCACAACGCAAAACTTCACCAATTCGGGGCACTACGAGACTTGACGCATAGGACAAGAAAATGGAATGTATGCAGGTGGACAAACGAGGATGCTCTCCTAATGGTGTCAAAGTTTGTTTCCATCGCAAAGCACGAAAGAGCTGTGCCAACACACCAAACGGCAATGAGAACCACATCCAGTTCCAATCCATTCCTTCATTCAATGCTTGCCACAAACTATCCCAATCAAAATCTCTATACATCCACCATAGAATTAATCCTCCCAACAAAAGTGGAAGAACTATTCTGAGTACATTACGGAGTATTTTTGTCTTGTCCAAGTGGCTCACCTTACGTTTCTAATCTCATTTATTGGGCAAAAATATCAATAAAAAATGAATATTTGAAGAATAAGAAGGACAGAATTCCACCGAAACTCTTTTTTGGAAGTCTCTTTTCTTGAAATATCATTGTTTTTTTTGTTGAAAAAAAAGGAGAAGTTATCTTTGTAGGCATAAAACGAAACAGGATGAGAAGCGTAAAACCAAAGAAATTCCTCGGACAACATTTTTTGAAGGATTTGAGTATAGCCAAAGACATTGCCGATACAGTAGATGCCTATCCAGACATTCCGGTGCTGGAAGTTGGTCCCGGCATGGGAGTCATGACACAATTCCTCATCCAAAAGCCACGCACTATAAAAGTTGTGGAAATTGATTTTGAATCGGTGGAATACCTTCGTAAAAATTTCCCACAGTTAGAAGAAAACATCATTGAGGATGATTTTCTGAAGATGCATTTGGAAAAAACATTTGAAGGTCAGCCTTTCGTACTTACCGGCAACTATCCATACAATATTTCAAGTCAGATCTCTTTCAAGATGCTTGACTACAAAGACTTGATTCCCTGCTGTACCGGTATGATTCAAAAGGAAGTAGCAGAACGTATCGCAGCAGGTCCAGGTTCAAAGACCTATGGTATATTGAGCGTACTGATACAAGCATGGTACAGTGTGGAATATTTGTTTACCGTTCATGAACACGTATTCAATCCACCCCCAAAAGTCAAGAGCGCTGTCATCAGAATGACAAGAAACTCCACCACTGATTTAGGTTGCAACGAACGTTTATTCAAGCAAGTGGTTAAATCCACTTTCAACCAACGACGTAAAACGTTGCGTAATTCAATACGACCTGTGTTGGCAGATGCTGACAATAAAGCACTACAAGGAGGATTTACGCCAAAAGACCACAGTCATTTCTTGAGTCAGGAGATATTCAACAAACGGCCGGAACAACTTTCCGTAGCAGACTTCATCCAATTAACCAATGCAGTGGAAGAAGAAACTGCTTACGCATAAACCATTACACAAAAAACAGTTTTACATAGCAAAAAACAAGAAAATATTTGCCACTTAAAAGGGTTTAATTATCTTTGCAGAGCAAAAAATTAGTGTTGATTAAAAAATGGACGATTATCACGCGGAAAATATGAACTTGTAAGGACAGAGGTTTGCATAGGGACTACCTCCGTCCACTAATTATTGGAGGATTTTATTCATGCGAACATTCTGGAATACAAACCGCGGCTTGCACGCACTTGATAAATGGGAACCCAATTGCTGGGTTCAAGTAACTTGCCCCACACAAGACGATATTGACTATTTGGAGAACAAACTCCATATTCCTGATTATTTCTTGATGGACATCGCCGATACCGACGAGCGACCTCGTTATGAGTTTGACGAGGGTTGGATTCTTATCATTTTGCGAATCCCTTATGTCAAAGAAGTGCGTTCCCGTACGCCCTACACCACTATCCCGCTGGGTATTATATTAAATAAGGATGTGTGCATTACTGTGTGCAACTTTGAAACCAATATGATGATTGATTTTGTCAGTTATCAACAAAAGCGAGGTCTGGGTTTCACGGACTCCGTAGATATGGTATTCCGATTGTTCCTTTCATCTGCCGTTTGGTACTTGAAGAGACTGAAACAAATCAATCTTCTCATCGAGAAAGGAAAACAGCATTTGGACCGAAATGTCAATAACGTTGATTTGATTAATTTGTCACGCTTACAAGATAGTTTGACATATTTCACCACTTCTATCCGAGGAAATGAGACTCTATTGTCCAAATTGAAGTTCAAATTACCCGTTGACGAACTGGATGCCGACCTTATTGAAGACGTTAATATTGAGATGAGTCAGGCCAGAGAAATCACCTCCATCTATGCCAACATTTTGGAATCGACCATGGACACTTACGCCAACATCATCAACAACAATATGAGTGGTGTCATGAAAATGCTCACCTCTATCTCCATCATCCTCATGTTCCCGACACTCATCGCCAGCTTGTTTGGAATGAACCTCATCAACGGCATGGAACAATACACTTGGGGCTTTCCTGTAGCCCTTGTTCTTACCGTAGGTGTGACAGCCGGACTGGTTTGGTACTTCAAGCGAAAAACGTGGATTTAACGAAAAGAATTAAAAAAGCAAAGGCATTTTTAGGTTGAAACATTTTTTTATACTTAATTTGTGCTTTATATAAAGCGAATTGTAAACCGAATCTGATACTAAAAAGTAAGAAGATGGACTCTCAAGTAAATGCTTCATTAGAAGAAAAAGCAACTCTTAATGTAGAAAATGAAAATCCAGAGACAGCAGTCTCTACTGTAGAAAACGTAACTTCTCAGCAAGAAGTCATTGCCAGACTCAAAGAGTTGGCTGCATCTGACGATATTGTAGAAAAGTCCGAATTAGACGCATTAAAACACGCATTCTACAAAATATACAAGAATGACATCTCAGCAGCCAGACTTGAATTTATAGAAAAAGGTGGAACTGCAGAAGATTTTCTTCCTGCCCCCAACGTTTTGGAAGAGGATTTCAAAGCCGCAATGAATCTTATCAAACAAAAAAGAGCTGAACGGCAAGCCCTCATTGAACGCCAAAAGGAAGAAAATGTACAAAAGAAACTAGAAATATTAGAGCGCATCAA
>JAGBUF010000262.1 GCA_017630975.1 Paraprevotella sp.
AGGTAACTCTACCAACCCGACTCGTTTCCAACACCCAACAGCTGGTACTTACAAGAAAGAACGCGTATTGGCAGGTAAGCCTTACTTCTCAGTAGCTTCTGGTGGTGGTACAGGTCGCACATTGCACCCAGATAATATGGCTGCTGGTCCTGCTTCATACGGTATGACAGACACTATGGGTCGTATGCACTCAGATGCTCAATTCGCTGGTTCTTCATCAGTTCCTGCTCACGTAGAAATGATGGGATTCTTGGGTATCGGTAACAACCCGATGGTAGGTTGTACAGTTGCTTGTGCTGTTGACGTTGCTCAGGCTTTGAATAAGTAATCTACTGATTCTTAATAACTTTATGGAGACATCCTTTCGAGGGTGTCTCTTTTTTTATGACTATAACTCCTCAGTTTGAATTTGTTCTGTTGTCAGATATTTCGTGACAAAATCACTCTCTCATTCAGAATTTCGCACAAATCCTTAGGTTTAATAGTCAAACATTCTGCAGGGATAGCTTTTTTAATTCTGGGCACAATCTTATTGAACCTGCGAATGGCTCGACCAGCCTTTTCCGCATCTTCATTTTCCCGCAACTGCACGTCCTTTTTGTATTGTATACCTATCAACGTTGTTCTCCCCTTTGTTGGTCCCACCTTCGTAAGATAAAAGCATTCTACATCCGCAAAGTGAATTTGATAAGTCTTTAAGCCAGTACTTATAATGATACTATCGTCCGTAATCAGATAATATGGTGTGCGGGTTATTCTTTCTTTCAGCATAAGCCACAGCATGAATAGTCCTCCTATCACGAAAAACAAAGTACACAGCCAAATTATAATCCTATCATTTCCGTAAATAATACAATAAAAGCCAAGGGCTGCAAACCCAAAGCTACATGTAACGAGCAATACGCTCTTCCAAAGAGAATGATAAACTCTGATAGTTTCCATAAAATCCGATTTATTGATGTAAATATAGCTAATCTACAGAAGACTACATCAAATTATATTGAAAAAAGGAATTAAATAACAAAACTTAGTAAAATCTGCAACTCTTTACTCCCCTGAACATCAAATATTAAAAAATCAATTGAGGTGTAAAAAATCGCGACTTCGATTATTAACAAAGCCGCGAGTAAATTCTTCTCGTGTTGCAATAATTCCGTAGTGCGTCAACACACTACAAAATGCAATAAACCTTTACTTTACCTCCCACTCAAACACACCGGCTGAGTTGTCATCCGGAAGGACGACTTCCAACTTCAAAGAGGTGGTTTCCACCGGTGTGAAATGGATGGTATTAGCCTCACCTTTCTTCACACCATATTCCTTCACTCCACTTACCGGTTGCCAGCTACCTTGTGCATCCTTGTAATAAACCTTCCATGCTTTTGGAACTCTACAACCACCCCAAGGTGCATCGTCAAACCAATAGACTGTGGATGCCCCCACTTTCGTCGGGTTTTGGAATGTATATGTTATCCATTCCGTACTGTTCTTCTTGGGCCACCAATGATAGTAAGGCACCGAACGGTCACTCTCGTCGGCAGGAACCAAGCGGTCGCTAATGGCAGTCAGAGCCGTAGTGCGATGTGATGCCTCCACCTTGCTTTTGGAAGCGATAGATGCCGGCATTGCCGGTTTCGCCGCACTCAAATCTTGTGGGAACCATACCATCATCTTGCCAGCGCCACGATGCGCCCAAGCATAGTACGGCAACAACGTCAGTTTTACGTCCTTAGTCTGTAGTCTGCCTTCTCTGTCATAGTTCAATGTCTGCGCATTTCCCTCTAACATAATCAACCCTCCAAGCATATCTTGTTTGAACTTCACATTGAATCGCGGATTGCGGTTCATCAGTACCGTCATGATATCAAAGTCATTGTCGGGCCACTCGGCACAAAAAACAATAGGACCGCGCTCGATAGCCACTCTACCTCTGTCGGCAGCCACTTTACGATGGCCTTTGACCACTCTCGGTGCCATATCAAAATGCACTTCCACCCTGTCGCCTTTCTTCCACTTCCTGTCTATCGTGAAATAACCTTTCTGCAATTCAGCCTCAACCGGCGTGCCATTCACCTTTACCGAATAAGTCAAACGCTCACCATCACTGTAACGATACAAGTCGCTCGGCACCACTTCGCCTCTCACCCATCCCGGTATACGAATCTTCATGGCAAAGTTTCCCGCCTTATTCTTTTTCACAGTGATGGTAACATCTTCGGTCCAAGGATAAACGGTGGATTGTTCCAATGACACATCCTTGCCTTTCACTTTCAAGTCCGCGCTGTTTGACATGAACAGATTGACATAAACCTCCTTATCCTTCACCGCATAAACATAGCCCGGCAAAGATGGGATGAAACGACAGATATTAGACGGACAGCATGCGCATCCAAACCATGGTTGGCGCTGATGTTGTCCCATGCTCTCCAACGGGTTGGGATAGAAGAAAGCACCACCATCCAATGAGACTCCGGAAATCAAGCCGTTATACAATGTACGTTCCAACACGTCATAGTATTTAGACTCACCATGCAACAAGAACAAACGATGGTTGACATATACATTACCAATAGCAGCACACGTCTCGCAGTATGCCGACATATTGGGCAATTCATAATTCTTGCCGAATGCCTCACCACTCGCCGTTGCTCCGATACCACCGGTGATATAATACTTTTTGGAAACTATATTGTCCCAAATCTTACCAATAGCTTTGATATATGCCGAGTCGCCAGTCAGAGCCGCCACATCAGCCATTCCGGCATACATATATACAGCGCGCACGGCATGGCCGACAGCCTCGTCTTGCTCAATCACAGGTTTATGTGCCTGACTGTATTCATCCTTTCGCGATGTATAACCACGCTTATCAAGGAAGAACTTAGCCATATCCAAGTACTTTTTCTCGCCCGTCACCAAATACAACTTAGCTAAAGCCATTTCTGCAATCTGATGTCCGGGCACACGCACCAACTGCCCTTCTCCGTCACCAATGGCCTTACATACACAATCGGCATAACGAATGGCAATATCCAGGAAATTTCGTTTTCCTGTAGCCTGATAGTGGGCAATGGCGCCTTCTACCATGTGACCAAGATTGTAGAACTCATGACTCAAATCCTCCACCTTCTCCCAACGCTCACTACCAGCCCAATTATGCGGATGTTTAGGATTCATCGTACGACTAGTATATAAATAGCCATCCGGTTCTTGTCCTGTGGCCACAATTGCCAACACGCTATCAATATAAGCTTCCAGTTTCTTATCGGGATAAGTCTGCAACAAGTAACTTGCTCCCTCTATGGTCTTATAAACATCCGTATCATCAAAAGAAAAACCTTCTACCTTATACGATTCACTTGGATGAGCTGCTTTTACAAAATTCTCATAGCGTCCGGTTTCTTCACATTTGCTGAAAGCCAATGGAATGGTCACCTCACGACTTGCTTTCAGGCGTTGCCCCCAAAAGGCATCATTTACTTTAACCGAAGTGAAAGGTACCGGAGTAAAAGGATAACCGCTCTCGTTCTTTTGCGCATTGACATTTATCGACAACAAGAACGATAACAATACAACATTCAGTTTCTTCATAAACTTTGATATTAAAATTGAACTTTTCACAAAGATAATAAATTTAGGGATAACATATAACACCCTTTGTTTCTTTGTCTTGTTCTCTTTTATTTTTACCACAAAAAACATATCTTTGTCGTCTAAAAACTCAAACGTAAGAAATCAAATGAAATTCATATCGTGGAACGTTAATGGTATCAGAGCTTGTTGTGAAAAGGGCTTTAGAGAGATTTTCAAGGAACTGGACGCTGATTTCTTCTGCTTGCAAGAGACGAAAATGCAAGCCGGTCAGTTGGACTTGCAGTTTGAAGGTTACCAATCCTGTTGGAACTACGCCGAGAAGAAAGGTTACTCGGGAACCGCCATCTTCACCAAGCATGAACCGCTGAACGTCATCTACGGTATTGGTAGTGACGAACACGACTGCGAAGGGCGTGCCATCACATTGGAAATGCCGGATTTCTTCCTCGTTACCGCTTATGTACCCAATTCACAGGACGAACTCAAACGTCTGGACTACCGCATGCGTTGGGACGATGCCTTCCGCAATCATCTGATGAAACTGGATGCACAAAAACCAGTGATTGTCTGCGGCGACTTGAATGTGGCACATCAGGAGATAGACTTGAAGAACCCCAAGACGAACCACTACAATGCCGGTTTCACAGACGAAGAGCGCGAGAAGTTCAGCATTTTGTTGGACGCCGGCTTCACTGATACGTTCCGTTATTTCTATCCAGATATGAAAGACATCTATTCATGGTGGTCTTACCGTTTTCAAGCAAGACAGAAAAATGCAGGGTGGCGGATTGATTACTTTTTGGCATCCAAACGATTGGAAGAAAAACTAACCGGAGCAAAAATCCATACAGATATATATGGTTCAGACCATTGCCCGGTAGAAGTCACTCTACGATAACACAAAACATCATATTTTTACTGGCCCAATGATAGAAACATTAAAATCAGCCATCTTGTCCGGTATTGCCGTCGGTATTGCCGGATTCGGATTCCTTGCCACCCGCGACATCGTGGGAAGTATATTGTTCGCCTTTGCTTTGCTCACCGTTGTCAGTTACAAACTCAAGTTATATACAGGAACGGCAGGATTCATCAAAAAGAACGAGATTCCTTATTTATTATATGTGTTGTTCGGCAACCTCATCGGTTGCTTTATTATGGCACTTTTGGCACGTTGTTCTCCTATGGAACTACAAACATCCGCCCAGAATTTATTACAGGGAAGATTGGCCATCGGTCCTATCAAAGGTGGATTGCTTGCCATTGGTTGCGGTTTCATCATGACCACTGCCGTCACCTTTGCCCGCAAAGGGAACAATTTGCCCTTGCTCATCGGAGTACCGCTCTTTATCACTTGCGGGTTCCCGCATTGTGCGGCAGACGCATTTTTTTACCTCACTGCACCCTTTGACTTCTGGATGAACCACCTTGGAGAAATCCTGACTTTCTATGTATGTATCGTCATCGGTAATTTCGTAGGATGTAATCTCTATCGTTGGGTGATGGGCAAGAATCCTGAGTAAGAGATATACAAAACACTAAATAAAAAACAGCGGGATATCCCGCTGTTTTTTATTTATCTGTACTCGGCAAAATAATTTCAGTATTAATTCACGCTATACTTTGTTCGATAGTACACTGTATTCGGCACAACTGTTTCCACCTCTACCCAAAGGTAGTTGGTGTATCGCATACGTTCGTTTTCAAAGGCAAGGTAAATGGTCTTTGCTCCCTTGGCCGGGATACGACCATTGCAAGACTGCGTACCGATTGTTGAATAATCCACATCATAATTGAGCAACGCTGCCCTCTTTGTGCCATCCTGGAATTGCTTTGCCTGCGATTGGTTACGGAACACATACATATTACAGTAGGCATCTTCCTCACGAATAGGGCGATTATCATCAAGTAAGGTATTGAGCAGACCATTGCTTGTAGACTTCTCATAAATTGGTAAACCCAAAAACTCTATGCGTTTATAAGAGCGAGTAAGGTTGTCATGAAACATTCCGTCACCAATGCGACTGCTCTCACTTGTGGCAATACGCATTGAGTAGAGAATATCTGTTGCTCCTGCCGGTATAGGCACAGCCACCAATGCTTTTGCATTACCCGAAAACATTGCTTTAAGTTGTCCGCGCAATGTGAATTTGCGAGGTTCATCAAAACATTTACGCATCACAACACCGGGTACAGCTTTCGCACCCAAATCGCCCTTTTTACATTCTACCTTCTCGGTACGAATGGTGGGACGATTGTATATATCCGTCACGGAGACAGGGCGGACGCCGAGCGATACACTCGCATACTGTTTGCCTTGCGGCACAATCTCCAACAGATAAATACCTGTATTGGAGATGACAACCGATTCGGACAATTTACTCTTCTGATATGACTTTATCAGTCGCTCTGTATCGGCATTATAAAGCCTTGCTGTGAGTGAAGACGTGGCTTCAATCTTACAAAAGAGTGTTTCGCCTTTTTTGAGATATACAGGATAATAAGTGCGCTCTGTAAAGAGTTGCTCCGGTACATTTACCAAATTAACCTCTCCCGACTTCAACATAACATATTCGGCAATTTCCAAAGCACGCTCCTGACAAAATTCAGCACGCATCTTCAATGAATCGCAATACTGCATGGTCGCCACATTCATTCCCTCGTCATTGTAATCGTAATCCAGTTCTTCCAATTTCGCCATCAGAGCTTCAATCTGCTCCTGCGATGGTGAATCCAACAACGCATCGCATAACGCTTCTACCTGCTCTATCTCTTGCAAAGCTCTGTCGTAACGATATGCCTCTCGATCAGAAAGATTAATTCCATTTTTTTCACCACAACCTCCCAATACTAATAATATAAGGAGAATCGAAATATACTTCATTGTTTTCATTTCATCAATTATTGGGCATTATTATAAACTTTGTTCAACTAACCACACACGATCTCATATCAATAATATTACCTATAGCGAGATACTCATCAATGAGTTGACCACCATCATAATGATACTCATATTTATCGTCCATCTGCTTCAAGTACGACCCCACCTCCTTGAGTATAGCAATGAATCATTTATACTGAATTATGCAAAGTTATAAAAAGTTTGTTACACATCACTTGTTCTGATATATATTTACTTCATCAATAGATATGAATTCTATTGACGAGATATGTATGCTCATTAGAATCATAAGATTCTGCGTGCTCCAACATATCGACGGTTATAATGACCGTCCGACG
>JAGBUF010000263.1 GCA_017630975.1 Paraprevotella sp.
ATATATTTAAACTCCAATCAATATTCATTAACTTTGAACAATAAAATACAACCTTTGTTATTAACAAATATATAATATGGAATACAAAAATCTAAAGATGAAGGAAAAATTGGGAAAACTGGAATGGAGCAGCATCATATATGGAGTGATTGTACCTGCCATCATGGGAGTTATTCTGTTTTTCTTTGAAAATGAAACTTTCTACCGGATACAAGAACTCAACATATTTGTTCCCGGCAGTACATTCTACAGCATTTTTTCTGAATACCCCGGTGGTACGTTACAATGGATAGGATGTTTTTTCACACAATTTTTCTACTATCCGGCATGGGGGTGTAGCATTCTGGTTGCCATGTGGATGATGATTTATTTCATCATGCGCTCTGCATTCAAATTGAAAGGTGCTGCCAATATTATCCCCCTGATAGCCATCGTCTCACTGTTGGCAAGTATCGTAGAAATGGGATACTTTATATACTACATGAAACTGCAAGGATACTTCTTCATTGCGACTATAGGATGTTTGATAGTATCTGCCGCTATATGGTTGTTCAACAAAACCATCCACAAAAAGGTAATCAGTTTATGTGGAATCATCATTTGGACAGCATTGGGCTACCCTCTCCTTGGTGCTTATGCTCTACTAGGAACACTATGTATGACCATCATGTATTGGAGAGCCAGTGGCATTGACCACCTACAACGAATCGTCATGAGTATTGTGGGGTTATTGAGTATCATTGGAGTTCCCCTCATTGCATGGCAATTCTATGCACAAACCAGCCTAAACGAAATATACACGGCAGCACTTCCGAGTTTTGATATAGCAGCTACTATATACGATGAATATAAGACACCTTATTACATACTCATTGTCACATTTATATTAAGTGCTATATTCTATCAAACCAACCTACGATGCAAAAGACCCATCTACATCTTATTGGCGCATGTAGCTATATTAGCAGGGGCTATCGTTTTTCTCCAGCACAAATGGTACATCAATGAGAACTTCCAAAAGGAACTAAAAATGACTCGCGCCATAGAGAATTTAGATTGGGAAGAGGTACTGAGAATCTATATCAAAGGCGAAGAAGAACCGACACGACTAATGGTCATGAACAAGAACCTGGCATTGTTCCGATTAGGAAGAGCCGGCAATGAAATGTTCCAATACCGAGAGGGTGGTGCTCATCCCAAAGCTCCTTTCAAAGTAAGACTGGTACAGATGGGTGGAAAAATGTTGTACTACCATTACGGACAAGAAAATTTCTGCTACCGCTGGTGTATGGAAGATGGAGTGACATACGGTTGGAAGGTTGAATACCTTAAATATATGGCCAAGACCTCTTTAATCAATAACGATTTTAAAGTGGCTGAAAAATATCTGAACATCCTCAAAAAAACAATGTTCCACAAAGATTGGGCAGAAAAGTACACCGAATACCTGTACCAACCTAAGAAAATCAGAGAAAGTGAAGAGTTCAAGCCCATCATTGACCTGTTGCCACCCAAGAATGAATTGGCTTCTGACCTCAGCGTCATTGAAATGTACTTGATGACCATTTTTGCAAATGGCAACAGTGATAATCCGGTGTATCAAGAGCAAACATTGATTGCTGCATTACAGATGAAGGATATCTCACTGTTCTGGCCTCGTTTCTTCAAATATGCAGAGATGCACATCGGTCAGCATATGCCTCGCTACTACCAAGAGGCGGCCTACTTATATGGTCATTTAGAAGACAAGGTAAACATCAGTCAAATGCCATTTGACCAAGAAGTGAAGGACACCTATAAACGTTTCACTGATTTTGCTGAACATTGCAGAGGCATGTCGGAAGAACAGATGGCAAAAGCCTTCCGCCCTCAATTTGGTCACACTTTCTTTTATTTTTATTTCTTAGTAAACGGACTTCAAACCTACTAATCATGAAAAAATATTTTAACATTACCTTATATTTGTGCTTTGTCCTCCTCATCATCAGTTGCGGTGCCAAAGCACCGGACACCTATACCGAGTCCAAAAAAGCAGCCCTCATCTATCCTGATTATTTGAATGTAACTGTTCCATCCAATATCGCTCCATTACATTTCATGATTGACGAGGTGGCAGATAAATACACCACTCGAATCACATATCCCGGCGGAGAATGGATTACCAACAGCCAACAAGTGACCCCCGGTATTTCAAAATGGAAGAAAATGCTGGAGATGTCCAAAGGGCAATCCTTGAATGTGGAAATTTTCTTGTTCAAGGAAGAGAAATGGACACGCATGCAACCATTTAAAATCAACATTGCAGAGGAAGAGATTGACCCATATATTTCATACCGCTTGATCAGTCCTTCCTATGTCACATACAGGGATTTATCCATCAATCAAAGAAACATCACGAACTTTGACGAAAGCATCATATATGGAAACATGAGCAATACCACCTCCGAGGACGGACAATGTATCAATTGCCATTCATACCAGAACTATGACCCGAATCGTCTCCAATTCCATGCTCGACATAACAAAGGCGGTACCATCATTGCATACGATGGTAAGATGTCCAAGCACACATTAAAAACGGACTCACTCATTTCAAATGGTGTCTATCCTTCATGGCATCCCACCAAGAAACTGATTGCGTATTCTGTCAATAATACAGGACAAACATTCCACACCCGTTCCGCCAACAAGATTGAAGTGCAGGATTGGGCAAGCGATTTGATGCTGTATGACATTGACAGGAACGAGGTGACACGAATCATCGGCAATAAAAATGAATACGAAGTTTTCCCTTGGTGGAGCCCGGACGGAAAATATCTATACTATGCCTCCGCCCTTTTGGAGCGCAAGGATACCGGCGATGTGATGCGTGAAATCATTCTGCGATATGAAGATATGAAATACAATCTCTATCGTCGTCCTTATAATGAAGAACTGCGCACATTTGGTGAGGCTGAAATGGTCTATGATGCAGCGAGCATCGGAAAAAGCGCCACACTTCCGAGAATCTCTCCCGATGGAAAATTCCTGATGTTCGCCATGGCTGAATATGGTGTATTTCATATCTGGCACAAGGATGCTGATTTATATTCTATAAAATTAGAAAATGGACACATCAGAAAGATGCACGAAATCTGCTCCAACGACGTGGAGAGCTATCATTCATATAGTAGCAATGGACGTTGGGTGATATTCAGTAGCAGACGATATGATGGTAACTTTACACGTCCATTCATCGCCTATATCGATGAGGATGGCATTGGTCGCAGACCATTTGAGTTGCCACAGGAAAATCCGAATTTTCATCGTGAATTCATGAAAAGCTACAATATTCCGGAGTTCATGAGCGGCCCTGTGAAAATTAGTCCACATGAATTCAGCACACTCATTAAAAATTCTGAAAACATACAAGCAACCCAACGTAATTAAACATATTACAGATGAAGAAAAAAAGTATTGTCATTCTTGCGACATCTGCATTATTGATGTCAGCCCAAACAATTCAATCTCAAGGAAACATTGAAGATTACAAACGAGCATTTGGCATCAGAGGGAAATACAGCAACAAGGTCATCGGCAACATAACACCTAATGTTTACCGTAATGACAGCAAAAAAGATACTCATTTTTGGTACTCAACATTCAATGGAGACTCTACCATTTATTATGATGTAAACAAAGCAACTGGTGAAAAGACACTCTTACCGGGTCATCCTATCCCCCCTCGTAAACCGACAGCCTCAAAAGGACGCCAACGTCATTGGATGGAGGTTCCGGACGAGAAAGAAGGACAAAGTCACAAACAAGGTGTGGCAGGCAAGGATGAATACCTCTTCCATAAGGATAATAATCTGTATCTGAAAAACAAACAAAGTGACACAGAGACTCAAATTACATTTGACGGAACGGACTCTTGTTACTACTCTATCTGGGGCACATGGTCACCAGACAACAAGTATTATGCGACCGTAAAAATCAAACCGGCGCCAAAGCGTTTTGTTACTTATACACTCTCTTCCCCTCGCCACCGTCTGCAACCCGTCTATTCTCAACAGGAATATGCTAAGCCGGGAGATTCTCTGAACTACCGCATACCTGTAGTTATTGACATGGAGAACAAAAAGGTCATTGAGCCGTCAACAGCTTTGTTCCAGTCACAATACTACGTGACACGCCCCGAATGGGACAAGAACGGAAAGACCCTTACATTTGAGTTCAACGAACGGGGACACAAGCACTTCCGTATCCTGGAAATGGACTTGAAAGGTAATGTTCGCACCTTGATTGAAGAGGCAAACGACAAGTATGTCGCTTACTCACGCAACTTGCGCCGCAATTTCGATGGTGGTAACAAGATTTTATGGAAGAGCGACCGCGACGGACATGCACACCTATATATATATGACCGCAAAACAGAAAAGTTGACTCAGGTAACCAAAGGAGACTTCTGGGTGCGCGATGTTCAGCACATTGATTATGAGGAGGGGAAAAAGAAAGGAACGATATACTTTTCTGCTAATGGAATGGGATATAAAAATATGGGAACTGTGCAATCCAGTTTCGACGGTGTCATTCCACAAGAAGATCCCTATCATGTACACTACTACCGTATCGACACCAACGGCAAAAACTTGGTGTGCCTTACACCGGAAAAGGGGAACCATAAAGTCACATATAGCAATGACTTTACAACACTCATTGACACTTACTCATCTGTAGATCAAGCACCAATTGCCGTACTTCGCAACGCCAAGAATGGTAAAGTCATCTCTACCCTTGAAACAGCAGACATTTCCCGTCTTGAACAAAACGGTTGGAAAGCGCCAGAGGTGTTTGTAGCACCCGGCCGTGATGGGAAAACGGATATGTGGGGCATCATCCAACGCCCATCCAACTTTGACCCCAACAAGAAGTACCCCGTGATAGAATACATCTACTCCGGACCCGGCGATCAATATGTGCCCAAGACCTTCACGCCTTGGCTTTGGAACCTTGCGGACCTGGCCGAACTGGGCTTCATTGTTGTACAGTTGGACGCCATGACCACCTCTTTCCGTTCACTTGATTTTGAGCAGGTGTGCTATAAGAACCTGAAAGACGCCGGTTTCCCTGACCGTATAGAATGGATCAAGGCCGCTGCTGAAAAATATCCTTACATGGACATTGAGAATATGGGTATCTACGGATGTTCTGCCGGTGGACAAGAGGCACTGGCTGCCCTCCTCTTCCACGGTGACTTCTACAAAGTGGCATACTCCGCTTGCGGATGTCATGACAACCGGATGGATA
>JAGBUF010000264.1 GCA_017630975.1 Paraprevotella sp.
ATATTAACTTTTAAAAATTTGTATAATGAAATTAAGAAAATGGATTTGGCTTTCGCTGTGTTTTCTGACCTTTTGGACTATTACAGCATGTAGTGAAGATAAAGGGGGTATAGATAACGGTGGAGGTGATATAGAAGATGTTGATCCAGGTGAACGCATTTTTATTTTATATGAGGGCAACATGAATGGCAATGATGCCGGAATGGATATGTATTCTCCAACCGGTGGTGAGAATGAGGGCAGTCTCTTCATAGGAAATGTATATATGTCGCAGAATGGTGAGGGATTAGGTGATACTGGTCAGGATATGATTGCGCATGGAGATTATTTGTACGCTTCCATTACCGGTTCCTACATTTTGGTAAAGATGACGGATGCTGCGAAGAAAGTGGCAACGGTGCATTTTGATGCCGATGATGGTCAGCCACGTTATTTAGCTGCAAAGGATGGCAAGGTATATGTTACACTTTATGGTGGTTATGTGGTTAAGATTGATGCAGCTACATTCCAAATAGAGGGTAAGGTGAGGGTTGGCTCCAATCCCGAAGGTATCGTGGAGTGCAATGGGAAATTGTACGTATGTAATAGCGGCTGGGGGTATGATAATACGTTGAGTGTCATAGATCTTGCTACTTTTGAGGTGGAAAAGACTGTAGAAGTAGCATCCAATCCTAATGAAATCGTGGCATCAGAAGGGAAAATCTTTGTGATGTCGTATGGCGCTGCTTATCCCGATCCGTTTGATTATCAAGTACAGATGTACGATCCCGCAACAGAAGAGGTAACTAGATTGGCGAATGCTACTAAATTGGCAGAGTATAATGGTAAGGTGTTTATTGTTTATTCTGATACGGATTGGAATACCTACACCACAACGAATACCTTTGCTACATACGATATTCAGAAAAACGAGTTGGTGACAGGACCATTCTTAAGTGAAATGCCCGATGCTCTTAACAAAAATGCTATTTATATGTTGGATATTGATCCAAGAAATGGCGATTTCTACTTGAGTGTATCGGATTATGTGTCTAATGGAACAATTTATCGTTTTAATAACGAAGGAAAGTTGATAGACACGATGAATAGCTATGGTTTGAATCCGACGAAAACAGTGTTCGTGGACTAAGAAATGAAAGAAAAAGTAAACTATACTATAGCCGTAGTAGTTTGGGTCTTGCTCCTCTGCTCATGTAGCGGAGGGGGCAAGACCTCTTATCATGTAGGTGAAGGTGACACGTTGTCGTTTCGGTATGCTCGAAATCTCAGCGTAGTGAACTATCGGGATTATCAAGTGGCAGAGATACGCAATCCTTGGGATACAACAAAAGTATTGCATAAATATATATTGGTAGATAAGAATCAAGAGTTGCCGAAACCGTTGCCGGAGGGAACGGTAGTACGTATTCCTTTGTCAACGACAGTTGTTTATACGGCAGTACATTGTGCTTTAATGGACGATTTGGGGGTATTGAATAGTATTGTTGGTGTATGCGATGTTGATTACATTATTCGACCGAATATATTGGAACGCTGTGAGAAAGGTGAGATTGTAAATTTAGGAAGTGCTATGAGTCCTAATGCGGAGCAAATAATATTGTTGGCACCGGATGCCATCCTGTTGTCTCCATTTGAAAATTCAGGAGGTAACGGCACTTTTGAGAAGTATGGTATTCCTATTATTGAGTGTGCTGACTATATGGAAACGTCGGCCTTAGCTCGTGCTGAATGGATTCGGTTTTATGGATTGTTGTATGGAGTGAATGAGGTGGCTGATTCAATGTTTTATGTGATAGAAAATCGTTATCAATATTTGAAAGATTTGGTGAAGAGTGTTGGACAGCGACCGAAGATGATGTGTGACTTAAAAGGCGGTGCAGCATGGTATGTCCCAGGAGGAAACAGTTATTTGGGACAGTTGTTTCAAGACGCAGGAGCTGATTATGCTTTTGCATATCTGAAGGATAGCGGGTCTGTGCCGTTGAGTTTTGAAACGGTATATGATAAAGCGAAAGATGCTGATGTCTGGTGTATCAAATACAATGGTAAGAAGGATAAGACTTATACGGATTTATTGGAGGAATATGCTCCATACTCAGGATTCAAGGCTTTTGTATCAAAGAATATATACGACTGTAATACGAACAAGGTTCCTTTTTATGAGGAGGTACCTTTTCATCCCGATCTTTTATTATCAGATATTATAAAGATGTTACATCCTGGGGTTTTGGAGGATGATAGTTTGAAGTATTACCATAAATTAGCGGAGTAAAGTGATAGAATGAAATGAAAAGAGAGTATATCTGTGGTGGTTTTTTGACTTTGTTGATTGTCCTTTTGGTGTTGACAAATCTTGCTGTAGGGACTGTTGACATTCCTTTTAGAGATGTTCTTAATATCCTGATAGGAAAAGAGAGTGGGAATGTAGGTTGGAATTTTATTGTGTGGGAGACCCGTTTCCCGCAGACAGTGACAGCTCTATTCTGTGGTGCGGCCTTGGCCGTTTCCGGTTTGATGTTGCAAACCACCTTCAGTAATCCGCTTGCCGGTCCTTCCATATTAGGTATTAATTCGGGAGCAAGTTTAGGTGTAGCATTCGTTATGTTGGTTGGTGGAGGAAGCGTTGCTACTGCAACCTTTTCTCTATCAGGATTTCTTTCGGTATTGCTGGGAGCTTTTTTAGGGGCAACGTTGGTGTTAGCCGTCATTTTGTTCCTCTCTACTCTTATACGTAGCAATGTTATGCTCTTGATAGCCGGTATTATGTTGGGTTATATCGCTTCTTCGGTAATTTCATTGCTCAATTTCTTTTCTACGGCAGAAGGAGTTCACTCTTATATGGTTTGGGGAATGGGGAATTTCAGTGGTGTGTCCTTGGAACAACTGCCCTGGTTTGTGTTGGTAACATCTTTAGGTTTGATGTTATCTATCCTGTTGATAAAACCATTAAATGCGATGTTGTTGGGACAGAATTATGCGGAGAACCTTGGGGTGAATATTCAACGCACCCGCAATTATCTGCTTATCACGACAGGAATACTTACAGCAGTGGTAACTGCATTTTGCGGTCCGGTGTCCTTTATTGGTCTGGCTGTACCACATATGGCCCGATTGTTGTTAGGTACGTCTAATCACAACTCCTTATTGCCGATAACATTATTGACCGGTGCTTGTGTGACTCTGATGTGTAATCTGATTTGTATTTTGCCGGGTGAATACGGCATTATACCTTTGAATGCAGTGACTCCTATTATGGGTGCTCCGGTCATCATCTATGTAATTATTAACCAACGCAGAATACAATATTTTAATTGATGGAGAAAAGAGTTGTTTTTGAGGGGCGAAATCTGACCACAGGGTACAAACACGATAAACAAAGGGTTGAGGTACACCAAGGGCTGAATTTTACGTTGTATGCAGGAGAGATGACTTGTCTTCTTGGATGTAATGGCGCTGGTAAATCCACGTTGTTGCGTACTTTGGCAACGGCGCAACCAGCATTGTCAGGAAAACTGAATCTATTCGGGAAGGATATCGCTGATTATTCTAATCGCGAACTTTCAAAGTCAATAGGTATTGTATTGACAGAGCGCACTCAAATAGGAGGTTTGACTGTATATGAATTAGTGGCACTGGGAAGGCAACCACACACCGGATATTTTGGTCGTCTCAGAACAACTGACAAGGAACTGGTCCATCGTGCGATAGAATTGGTGGGGTTAAGAGAAAAAGCCGATAGTTATATGGCACAGCTTTCAGATGGAGAGCGCCAAAAAGCAATGATAGCCAAAGCGTTGGTGCAAGAGTGTCCTATAATTATATTGTATGAACCAACTGCATTCCTTGATGTTGTCAGTCGAATAGAAATGATGGAACTACTTCATCAAATAGCTGTAAATGAGAATAAAGCAGTGTTGTTGTCTACTCATGATGTAGAGCAGGCTTTGTCATTGAGTGATAAATTATGGGTGATGACCAATGAAAAGAAAATGAGGTGTGGAACTGTAGAAGATGTGGTGTTATCAGGGTGTATGGATCATTTGTTTGAACATCAGACCATTCGCTTTGATTTGAATAAAGGAGGATATTTGTCTCATCATAAAAAAGGTAAAGATGTAGTATTGATGGCCACTGATTCTATACTGTATTATTGGGCTCAAAATGCACTTCAACGCAACGGGTTTCGGTGTTGTTCAAACGATGGCGGATATTCACTTCCTTGTTTGGAAGTACAATCCAGTCATGTCTTGATATGGAAGGAAGAAAATAAGACAGTTACGTATCATTCTTTTGAAGAACTATTGTCAAATATCGGTTCTTGTGTATAAAATCGAATAAAAAATATGTAAAGTCCAAGATTCTCTGTATTTTTATCCTCCGAAAAGATAAGATTATGGCTAAAGATAAATTGGTGTATGTCTGTAATCATTGTGGGTATGAATCTCCTAAATGGATAGGGAAATGTCCTTCATGCGGTGAGTGGAATTCATTCCGTGAATTTACAGTCCGAAAAGAGAATCATATATCTGTTCACGGTCCTTCAGCAGATGATTTGAAACAGGGGGGGCAACCAATACCTATCGGGCAAATTAATTCGGATGAGGCTCCTCGTCTTGATATGCATGATGGAGAATTGAATCGAGTGTTAGGTGGAGGATTGGTGGCAGGGTCATTAGTATTATTGGGCGGAGAACCGGGAATAGGAAAGTCCACCTTAATTTTGCAGACTGTTTTGTCCATGACAGATAAAAAAGTCTTATACGTCAGTGGTGAGGAAAGTGCAAGGCAGTTAAAATTACGTGCCAATCGTTTGGTGGATCGCTGGTGTAAAAATAAAAAGGCTAATGAGGATTTTTTAGAAAAATCGTCATGCAGAGTGTTGTGTGAAACATCTTTGGAACGTGTTTTTTTGCATATAAAGAACGAGCACCCTGAAATGGTGGTGATTGATTCCATCCAAACTATAATGACAGAGGCTGTAGATAGCTCGCCGGGAAGTATCTCTCAGGTACGGGAATGTGCTGTAATGTTGCTTAAATTTGCTAAGGAGTCAAATATTCCGGTAATAATCATTGGTCATATCAATAAAGAAGGTACACTTGCCGGACCTAAGGTGTTGGAGCATATTGTTGATACGGTAATACAATTTGAAGGTGACCAACATCACATGTATCGTATTTTACGCAGTATCAAGAACCGTTTTGGCAGTACGGCTGAAATGGGTATTTACGAGATGAGACAAGATGGCCTTCGTCAAGTAACGAATCCTTCGGAGTTGTTATTGACCGAGAATCATGAAGGGTTGAGTGGAGTGGCCATCTCATCTGCAGTAGAAGGGGTACGACCATTCTTAATTGAAACACAGGCATTGGTCAGCACTGCAGCTTATGGAACACCGCAGCGTTCGGCTACGGGTTTTGATACCCGACGTCTGAATATGCTATTGGCTGTTTTGGAGAAAAGGGTTGGGTTTAAGTTGGCACAGAAAGATGTGTTTTTAAATATAGCCGGAGGTCTGAAAGTTACTGATCCTGCGATAGATTTGTCCGTAATTGCAGCTGTATTAAGTAGCAATGTAGATACGGGTATAGAGAATGGGGTTTGTATGGCTGGCGAGGTGGGGCTCAGTGGCGAAATACGTCCTGTCAACAGAATAGAGCAGAGAGTGGCGGAAGCAGAAAAATTAGGATTCAAGAGAATGATTGTTCCGCGAAACAACATGCAGGGGTTGGACGTCTCAAAGATGAAAATAGAACTGGTTCCTGTCCGGAAAGTAGAAGAAGCGCTTAGGGTACTTTTTGGATAATTCATTTAAGTAAAATTCATGATAGAAGAATATCAACTCAGATTACTTCCCGAGCAAGCATTCAATGAACAAACCTTGCGTCGTTACATTTCCCGCGAGAAAGGGAAAGATGAACGCACGATTATGGCTGTGAGGGTTTTAAAACGTAGTATCGATGCACGTCAACGTACCATATTTGTCAATCTGAAGGTACGTGTATATGTGAATGAGTTACCACAAGATGAGGAATATACACTGATAGAATATCAGAATGTAGAGCATGGGAAACCTGTAATTATTGTTGGAGCCGGTCCTGGAGGATTGTTTGCTGCCCTGCGTTTGATTGAGTGCGGGTGCAAGCCCATTGTGGTGGAACGTGGTAAGAATGTTCGTGACAGAAAAGTGGATTTGGCGAAAATCTCTCGAGAACATAACGTGGATGCTGAAAGTAATTATAGCTTTGGCGAAGGAGGAGCAGGTGCATATTCTGATGGCAAATTGTTTACACGTAGTAAGAAGCGGGGGAATGTGGAGAAAATACTCAATGTGTTCTGTCAACATGGAGCCAGTACAGCTATATTACAAGATGCTCATCCTCATATTGGTACTGACAAATTGCCTCGTGTGATAGAGAATATGAGAAACACCATTCTGCAATGTGGTGGAGAGGTGCATTTTGGGACAAGGATGGATGCTTTGATTGTAGAAAAGGACCAAGTAGTCGGAATTGAAACAAATACAGGAAAAACTTATTATGGACCTGTAATTTTGGCCACCGGACATTCTGCACGTGACGTATATAGATGGTTGTATGATAATGGTGTAGAAATTGAAGGGAAGGGGTTGGCTGTTGGTGTACGTTTAGAACATCCTTCACATTTGATTGATTGTATACAGTATCATAATAAGAATGGTCGTGGGAAATACTTGCCGGCAGCAGAGTATAGTTTTGTCCAGCAAGTTGAAGGACGTGGTGTATATAGTTTCTGTATGTGTCCCGGTGGTTTTATCGTTCCGGCGGCAAGCGGTCCAAGACAAATAGTCGTGAATGGAATGTCGCCCAGTAACCGTGGTTCCAAATGGAGTAATTCCGGAATGGTGGTGGAATTACGGCAAGAAGATTTAAATGAGAAATCAATAAAAGATTTTATATCTGTTTTGAAAGAACCTCTTGATGTCACTCATCCGTTGGCGATGATGCAGTTTCAAGAAGTGCTGGAAGAACAAAATTGGTTGCAAGGGAATTGTCGGCAGACAGCACCGGCACAAAGGATGTTGGATTTTGTGAAAGGGAAATTGAGCTATGATTTGCCGGCAACTTCTTATGCACCGGGACTGGTCTCTTCTCCATTGCATTTTTGGATGCCTCAGTTCGTCACAAGGCGTTTGGCTGAAGGATTTCAACGTTTTGGAAAGTATTCTCCGGGTTTCATGACCAATGAAGCTGTGATGATTGGAGTTGAGAGCAGAACGTCAGCTCCAGTCC
>JAGBUF010000265.1 GCA_017630975.1 Paraprevotella sp.
GTAGCGATGCGAAGTGAAACCAAACAGGTGACACAAAACGAGTTCGAAGGTTATCTATTCGCCTATTTTGAAGGTGGTGGGAATATCATGAAACAAGAACAACTACGTTTTGCTTTAAGTAACGACGGTATCAATTGGCGTGCACTCAACGATAACCGTCCTATCATCGCATCCGACACCATCAGTGAGAGTGGCGGTATCCGCGATCCACATATCTTACGCGGTGAAGACGGGAAATTTTATCTGGTGGCGACCGACATGTTCACACACAAATATGGTTGGGGAAGCAACCCCGGTATCGTCATGCTGAAATCAGACGACTTGATTCATTGGACACATTCAAAAATCAATCTTGCCAAAGATTTCCCCAAAAAATTCGGGGATGCTTATTGGGTTTGGGCGCCACAAACCATCTATGACAAAAAGGCAAAGAAATATATGATTTATTTCACACTGCAACGCAATGACCGCAAGAGCCTTATCACATATTATGCTTATGCCAACAAAGATTTCACCGGTTTTGAAAGTGACCCCAAAATCCTGTTCTCAGCCCAATTCGGCAGCATAGACAGTGACATTATATATAAGGATGGTGTCTACCACCATTTCTACAAAGGCAATACAAAAGATAAGAATGGCAAGGAAATCAAAAATGGTATTCAACAAGCCACCTCAAAGAGTCTGAAAGGGAAATGGAAAGAAGACTTTAAGTATTTAGATGCATACGCCGGAAAAATTGTAGTGGAAGGCTCCAGTGTCTTCAAATTCAATGGACGTGAGGAATATGCGTTAATGTATGACATGTACAGCAGTGGTCGTTATGAATACCAAACAAGTACAGACTTGTACAATTTCTCTGAGCCCAAAGCATTTACCAAGAACTTCTACCCTCGCCACGGTTCTGTCATCTCCCTGACTAAAGAAGAGTTGCAACGCTTGCAGGAGAAATGGGGCTATGTCGTAGAATATGAATTTGAAAGCAAAGGCAATCCCATTATCCGTCATCAATATACAGCCGACCCTGCTGTCTTGGTGAAGAACGACACACTTTGGCTTTTTGCCGGACATGACCATGCCGGTAACCAAAGCGGATATCACATGCGCGACTGGTTGCTCTTCTCCACTACCGACATGAAACATTGGAAAGAACACCCTGTACCACTGACCATAGATGAATTCAAGTGGGCAGCCAGCAAACAGGCGTATGCAGGACATGTGGCTGAACGCAATGGAAAATACTATTGGTATGTCAGCACCAACTGGTGCGGTATCGGGGTGGCTGTGGCCGACAAGATTACAGGTCCCTACAAAGATGCGTTGGGAAAACCGCTTTTGACCAACAAGGATTGCTTTGCTTCCAGCCATAGTTGGGCTTGTATTGACCCTGCCATCTTTATTGATGACGACGGACAACCATGGATTACATGGGGCAACAGAGAGTGTTACATTGCCAAGTTGAAGGACAATATGATTGAGATTGACGGCGAAATCAAGCAAATCAAGTTCAATGATGCACATCCGTTTACCGAAGCACCATGGATTCATAAATACAATGGCAAATACTACCTTACTTATGCGAGTGAGTGGCCGGAGAAAATAGCCTATGCCGTAGCCGATAAGATTGACGGTCCGTACGAAATGAAGGGCATCATTTCTGAGATAGCAGGCAACAGTAATACGACACACCCTGCCATCGTCAACTTCAAGAATCAATGGCTGTTCTTCTCTCATAACGGAGGTTTGCACAATGGCACCAGCTACAGTCGTTCCATTATCGCCGAACCAATGGAATACGATGCCGAAGGAAATATCCAAAAGATTCATCCGAGTACAGAAGGAGTTCCTTGTATCAAATAATTTGATAAATTGTGACTTCTTTATAGGACAAATACTAAAAAATAATTATTTTTGCATGAAGATTCAGCGAAAGCTGAGAATAAGGAAATATTATATTACCTATAATAAATTAGTAAAATTATGGTTTATTCACACGAAGTAGAAAACATGTGTTGTGTTGCCAAAGGTCCTAACCACGGACCGGCTCCCATCCCAGAAGAAGGCAAGTGGGTAAAGGCAAAAGAGATTAAAGACATTTCCGGTTTGACTCACGGAATCGGTTGGAGTGCTCCTCAACAAGGTGCTTGTAAGTTGAC
>JAGBUF010000266.1 GCA_017630975.1 Paraprevotella sp.
GACGCTCAGTGCATCGACAAAGACGGGCTGCGAGGGTGAGAGCATCAGACTGAAAGCGACAGCGAACAATGCCGGTGAACATCCGCGCTACATCAGGTTGTTGAACGACAAAGAGATTGCCGAGACAGAAGCAGATAGTATGTGGATAGACACATTGATGAATAAAGATAAAGTACAGGTGCGCGTCGTATCTTCGAACCCATGTTGCGCTGTTGACAACGCTCTGTCATCAGCCATCACCTTTACCATTAAAGAAACGACGGACGTCAGTCTGCCGACTTTCTTCCCGGTATTCACAACCGAAAGCGCGTTTATCCTTTCCGGTGGTGAACCGACAGGCGGTAAGTATCTTATCAATGGTGAGGAAGCGTCCTTATTCAACCCGAAGAAGAACACTCTGGGTGACTATCAACTGACTTACCGATATACTAATGCGAATGGCTGTACGTCGGAGGTAACAACAACCCTCACATTGAAGGATGGCAGTGCCGGATTATTATTGGGAGATGCCAACAAGGACGGCGTGGTAGATAGTAAAGACGTTGATTGTGAAATAGAATTGGCATACGGTTTGACCTCGCCGACACTGAGTATGAAAACAGCTGACATCAATAGCGACAGTGAGTCAGACGTAAGAGACGTAGTGGGTGTTTGTGCAATCATTAACGAGGACGAAAGTAATGTGACAAACATCGTATGGGACAAGAATAACTCGCTGACTGTAACAGACACTTATGCGGACAAGATATACGAGGTAAACATCCCATTCAGTCTGACGATGAAAGAAAACATCTGCGGCGTACAGTTTGACTTGCTGATGCCCGACGGTGTTGAACTCTCTTCCGAGACCGACGGTTTAACAGTCAGAAAGAAGTTGGATGCGACTGACAACACTTATACGGTTATCTACTTCTCAAGCGACTTGCAACCATTGGCTAAGACGTTCAACATCAAGGCTACTTTGCCTATCAACATCGCTAAAGGAGCCTACGAACTGAATCCTACGAATGTTATCACGACCAACGAGTCTATGCAAAGTCTTGACCACAACATTAAGGGTGGTTCTCTATACGTGGGTATGGGTAACAGTATCAACAATGTGAACGACGGCATACACATTGCTGTAGAAAGTAACGGTATCCGTTTAACCGGTTGCGCCGGAACGGTGGTTACGTTGACAGATACTGCCGGACGTTTCATCTTGGCGGAAGAAGTAAGCGATGACACGCACTTTATTGGTTTAACATCCATTTCAAGTGGCGTTTACATTGTCGAAGTGAACCGTAACGAAACCATTTGCAAGCGTAAATTCCTTTGGAAATAAACAACTGAACTTTCATAAGGTTAATATCCGAAGAGTCCGTCTGACAAGGTACTGCCAGGGCGGGCTCTTTTCTTTTATTCTTTTTTCAGGAATTTTGAGGTTCATTCTCATATTTTTTCTGTAAGTTTGCTTGTTTAAAGAAAAGTAATACATAAATATTATGAAAAGCGATATAGAAATAGCGAGAGAATGTGCGTTGAAACCCATTCAAGAGATAGCAGAAAAAGCTAAATTACCATTGGAGGAGTTAGAACAATATGGTAAGCACATCGCTAAAATCCCAGAGAGTCTGATTGATGACGAAAAGGTCAAGAAGAGTAATCTGATTTTGGTCACAGCCATTACCCCTACAAAAGCCGGAATCGGCAAAACAACGGTGTCCATCGGCTTGGCATTAGGTTTGAGCAAATTGGGAAAGAACAACATCGTGGCGTTACGTGAACCTTCATTAGGTCCTTGTTTCGGAATGAAAGGCGGTGCAGCCGGCGGTGGTTATGCACAAGTGCTTCCCATGGAGAAGATCAATCTGCACTTTACCGGCGATTTCCATGCCATCACCTCTGCGCATAACATGATTGCAGCCTTATTGGACAACTATATTTATCAACACAAGGATGAAGGATTTGCGCTCAAGGAGATTCTTTGGAAGCGCGTATTGGACGTAAACGATAGAAATCTAAGATACATCGTCACCGGATTGGGCGCAAAAACCAATGGTGTAACCATGGAGAGCGGATTCGACATCACACCGGCATCGGAGATTATGGCAATTCTCTGTTTGTCAAAGGATCAAGATGATTTACGTCGCAGAATTGAGAATATACTCTTAGGTACCACCATTGACGGTAAACCATTCAGAGTGAAAGATATGGGTGTAGCCGGCGCCATTTGTGTGCTGTTGAAAGACGCGTTACGTCCCAACCTTGTTCAGACCACAGAAAATACGCCCGCCATTGTACATGGCGGTCCATTTGCCAATATCGCACATGGTTGTAACTCCGTCATCGCAACAAAACTTGCCATGACTTATGCTGACTATGTGGTTACAGAAGCTGGATTCGGTGCCGATCTCGGTGCAGAAAAATTCTATAACATCAAATGTCGCAAGTCCGGTCTGCAGCCAAAACTGACCGTCATCGTTGCAACGACACAAGGATTGAAGATGCATGGCGGTGTTGCTTTAGAGGGCATTAAACAACCTAATGAAGAAGGATTGCGCAAAGGATTTGAAAATCTTGATAAACATATAGAAAACCTGCAACGATTCGGACAGAGCGTTGTGGTTTGCTTCAACAGATATGCCACCGACACTGACGAGGAGATCGCTTTATGCAGAGCCCACTGCGAAGCAAAGGGTGTCGGTTTTGCAGTAAACAATGCCTTTACTCAGGGAGGTGAGGGTGCTGTTGAATTGGCAGAATTGGTAGTAAAAACCATTGAGCAGACCCCATCACAAGCCCTTGAATTCTCATACGACGACCATGACAGCGTTGAAATAAAAGCTGAAAAGGTGGCAAAGAAAGTTTATGGTGCTGATGGAGTTATCTTCTCACCACAAGCGAAGAAGATGATAGAACGCATCAAAGAATTGGGTGTAGAACATTTCCCCATCTGCGTTGCAAAGACACAATATTCATTCTCAGCCGATGCAAAAGCTTACGGAGTACCGCAACATTTCAATATACAGATTCGTGATATTGTTGTCAACTGCGGTGCAGAAATATTGGTGCTGATTGCAGGTGATATCATGCGTATGCCGGGACTTCCGAAATCACCGCAAGCCGAACGTATAGACATCGTCAACGGAGAAATCGAAGGACTTTCTTAAACAGGTAATAATGGGCAGTATACCGAAACGCATACATCGACAGCACATCGGTATTGTGATACTTGCTGTAATATGTCTCTCCATAATCGGAGGGACATATCGCACTTTTCACACTCCCAAAGAGCAGCACCTTGTTGATTCGCTGAACAACAAAGCATATCAATTACGCTACACACAACAGGATAGTGTCCTACAACTGACACAACAGTCGCTCCTGCACACTACAGATTACAATAGCGGTAAGGCAGAAGCCTTAAACCATCAGTTGTTTCAGGCTGGTTTGAATATTGATTTCAAGAATGGTAAAACCATTTATAATCAAATACAACGAATCACAAACAACCAGGTTGAACTTCTGATTAGTGACATCACCATGATGATGATGTGTCAAAGAACAGGGCAGCATCTTTCTTATTTTGATTATATGGCAAGCGCTCGTCGCCACATCGCACGAATAGAGGAAGAGGATGAACTGGAAGGTCGTATAGCCGAGCGATATTTCTATGCCATCAATGAATACAGATTAGTCAATACCTTACACATGTTGCAAACAGCTACCTTACAGATGGCTGAACAGGAGCTGGATAAAATCACCATCTGTGAAGAGTTGCGAAACGACAAGACGCTATGGGCAAATTATCATTACATCAAAGGACTTCTATATCTGAACAAAGGAAACTCACAACCTGAAAATGTTATCAATGCATTTGACTTGCTGTTTCAATCCTTCACCGTGGCTGAACGTCATCAACTGACCTATTTTACAGCCTCCATCGAACAAGTCTTCTCCGAGATGCTGACTCATCCCATAACAGACAGTCTTATCAGTCATCATCGGGGCAACGAATCGCACTACCTGTATAATATATTTGTTCATCACGACAACATAGATGAATCTGGCAAGCAACATCTGCATGTGGCAAAGGAGATGGCGAAGAACAGTATTATGAAATCCCAACAATTCGGTAATCTGATACTGAAAACTAATGGACTCTTGGCAATGGGAGATGCTTATTTTTATAATCATGAACCTCAAGAGGCATTATCGTATTATGAACAAGCACTTGAATGCTTGAACACGCATCATCAGACTTTTTATTCAGATAGTCTTTCTGTCCAAAAGTTAATGGCATACGACACAACAGCGCAGCAACCATTAGATATGCAATGGGTCATAGATGAAAAAATACAAACCATTCCTGCCACCTTACTGCAAATCCGCGAAGCATTGAGTCGTGCGTATAGTGCTATCGGCTCCAAACAAGCCTCTGACTACAATCGAAACATCTATCTGGATGTATTGAGTCACACAAGAGAAAACAAGTACATTGAAAGCAGAATCAAAGAAACGCAACAGAAAAACAGATTCTTGTCATTCGTCTTGTATATGTTACCGGTACTGATGCTGTCCATTATCGGGATTCTATTATACTTTACCCATAAGAGAAATTCAAAAAACAAACAATTGTCCGTGCTGTTGGACTATCTTGACCGATGGTTTAACGAAGTATATACAACAGACCATCCCGATAAACTGGAACATTTGAAACAAGACGCCATAAAACTCTGCAAAGACAAGCGAGTGACCGCTGATGTCATACTTCCATATATGAATTGGAGAAAGGAGTATATGGATGAAAAGGAACGGAGCGAAACAACTATTACTCAGTTGATTGAAGAGTTTCGTAAAAGTGAAATACAAATAGAAGATCACAAACGGGATAACATCCTGAAGCGAGCAAAAGTTTCCTTGATTCACTCTATCATGCCTTTCATCGACAGGATACTTTATGTAGCACGCAAACTGAACAACGAACAGACTAATGCAAAACAACGACTCACCTATATCAGTGAACTGGCAGATCAAATAGAAGTGTACAACAAGGTTCTTTCAGAGTGGATCAACATCAATAAAGGCAAAATAGATTTGACAATAGAAGCTTTTGCAGTACAAGAAATTTTAGACATGATTGCAAAATCGGGATATGGTTTTGAGCGCAAAGGCATCCAACTGCAAATTCAAAAAACAAATGCCATCGTAAAAGCAGACAAGGCTTTGACTTTCTTTATGCTCAACACTTTGGCAGAGAATGCGAGGAAGTTCACGCCTACCGGCGGAACCGTAACCATCAGTACCGACGCAAAGGACAATTATGTGGAGTTGGCCGTTACAGATAATGGGGTAGGACTTACTGACGAGGAACAACACATGATCCTCACGTCCAAAATCTACGATGCACAGGAAATAGGTTCGAGCAATGAGAGTATAAGAAAAGAGAAAGGCAACGGGTTCGGACTATTGAACTGTAAGGGTATTATTGAGAAATACAAGAAAGAAGGAGATATCTTCAACATCTGTCAATTTAATATCAAGAGTAAAAAAGGCGAGGGGAGCCGTTTCTCTTTCCGACTGCCCAAGGGAACGGCACGCATATTGCTTATGGGATGGTTGGTGATGAACGCACTATTAGGCACTTCAACTATACATGCAGCCGATAACACATACAATGATAGTACAAAGATATACCAGGCCATTGCATCCACCGATTCTGTATACTATGCAAATATCAATGGAGATAATTATAAAGCCATCAGTTTCGCCAACAAAGCATTGACACAACTCAATAGTCTTTATAATTATCCTATTACTCAAGCACATCCACTTAGTTTGCACAGTAGTAGCAATGAGGAGATAGAATGGTGGAAATCCAATGTACCTGCAGACTATCATCTGATTCTGCAAATACGCAACGAAATAGCCGTTGCTGCCTTGGCACTTTGTGATTGGGATATGTATGAGTTTAACAATCATCAATATATCGCCATGAATGAGTTAGTGGCAGATGATAGCAGTTTAATGAACGATTACAATGAATTAGTCGATGAACAACAGCAGATTAAAATCTACATCACACTTGCCATACTTCTATTGTTTATCATCCTCGGCTATATTTACATCGCACATACACGCAAAAACATATCGTACCGATACCATATCATGAGGGTATTGGAAATGAAACGCTCATTATTGCAAGCGGTTAAGAATGATGCTGAGATGAATGATATCCTGGTAATTCTGATGGAAGGACTGAGAGAAATACATGAAGTACGTGCGATGAAGCTCTTAATACAAAAAGGGAATCATGTTGCAACATACGGAACGCCAAATGACGAATCCCTTCTCATCTCCGACAATATACTCAATGAGGCATACCACGAAAATATGCCATGCTTTGACAAAGAAAAACAAATTAAAGTTTACCCGCTATCCATCACCAATAACGAACGTCATGAATGTTATGGGGCAATTGGTTTATGCTATGAACAAATGCCAGAACTAGAGGAGCAATTGGAATGGTATACCATCAAATACCTGACATTGCTACTGAGAGCAACCATTGTAAACAAAGAAATCACGGATACAGAGCTGACAAAGGTAGAAAACGAGCGACAACGCGCCCTGTTTGAAGAAAACAGATTACATGTTCAAAACATGATATTGGAAAACTGTCTCTCTACCATCAAACATGAATCTATGTATTACCCCGGTCGTATCAAACAAATTGTTGAAACATTGTTATCTGATGATACGAACATGGTGCATGATAAATTAAAGACACTCGTAGAGGTGGTCGAATACTACAAATATATCTATGCGCTGTTCTGTAAACAGGCAGACAGACAGATTGAAACAGGACTTTACAAGTGTTCTGTCATACCCACCGATACCATTCTGACTCGATGGCGTAAGTCATTACAAAAATACGCACAAAGACAAAACATGAATGTACAGATAGAATGTCACACAGCAACAGACATTATGGTATATGCAGAACCAACATTAATCTCTTTCCTGCTGGAAGCTGTAAGCAAAGATGCATTACTACATTTGGAACAGAACGAGAAAGACAATTCACTGATGCTGACAACCGAACAGGAAGAACAATTCATAAAATTCCGGTTAGAAACATCATGGAACATTGCTGAAGAAGAGGCGACAAAAGATTTATTCCAAGTTGAAAATGGGCATTACGCACTATTATTATGCAAGGAAATCATCAGGGAGCATGACAAACTGAACAACTTCTGCGGTTGCAGGATAAATATAGAAAATAACAATGAAGGTGGTAACACATTGTGGTTCACCATTCCAAAAAACGATAAACTACATGAAAGCATTTAACGTCATCATCGTTGAAGATGTAAAATTAGAATTAAAAGGAACAGAAGAAATATTCCGTACCGACATACCGGAAGCTACCGTAGTAGGTACGGCCATGAATGAAAAGGAATTTTGGACCCTGATGCAACAAAATATACCGGATTTGGTATTGTTGGATCTGGGATTGGGGGGATCGACAACAATCGGAGTGGATATCTGTAGAAAAATCAAGAAAGAGCATCCTGAATTGAATGTACTGATTTTCACCGGTGAGATTGTAAACGAGAAACTTTGGGTGGATGTCCTCAAAGCCGGTGCTGATGGAATTATTCTGAAAACAGGCGAACTTCTGACACGCAATGATGTACGTCAGGTCATGGAAGGTCGTCAACTTGTTTTCAACCAACCGATACTCGAGAAGATTATCGAACGATTTACCGCATCAGTAGAACAAGAGTATAAGCACAAAAATGCGTTGCTCCAATACGAGATTGACGAATATGACGAAAGATTCTTAAGACACATGGCTTTGGGCTACACCAAGGAAATGATAAGTAACCTACGCGGAATGCCTTTCGGAGTGAAGAGCCTTGAAAAACGTCAGAACGACTTAATTTCAAGACTATTCCCCAATAGCGAAGGGGGTATCAATGCCACTCGTTTAGTGGTGAAAACATTACAATTGGGTATCATTGACCTGCAACATTTAGAAGAAGACGATGAATAAACAAATGCATCGGAAAACAAATTACATACAGAAAACAGGCAACATCCTGCTGCTGATAATGGTCAGTGCATTAGCGATACTCTTTCCTTTCTCGTGGATAGGAGAGTCCATCGGTCTACCATTCAACAACATGCTCACAGGTGAAGGCATCCGATATTTTCTATCCATCCTTCCCTTGTCATGCTCCACACACATGATGTCGCTCACCATCAGTCTGATCATCTGTATCAGCACATGGAAAGAATCCGGATTTGGAAAACAAATATTGTACAATATCAACCACCAAACAGGAGTAAAACCTACTTTCAGACAACGACAGGCATTCAACATCGCATTGACATTTCTCTGCATCTACTTTTTTACGATGGTATGCATGTCCATCGGAAATAATGCCGTACTCTTGAATATTAAAGGAGAGTTATTGCCCTCTGAACAAATGATGGGCATCATCCTGTCTACTCTAATCACATTAACATTTGTATCGTTACTCTATGGCATCATGAGCCATCAACTACGCGGTTGGAACAACATTATATCATCTCTATACACAGGTTTTGGAACTTATGGTGTATGGATACTTGTAGTAATGACAGCCACATTGCTGTATGATGCCATACTGTTTGCATTGATACCATAGTAAATGGGAAACCTCAAACCAACAGACAACACACACAATTATGACGAATAAATATTTGAACGATTTGAATGAAAGCCAACGTGAGGCCGTCTTATATAACGATGGAGCATCACTTGTGATAGCCGGAGCCGGTTCCGGAAAGACAAGGGTTCTGACATACAAGATAGCACATCTTCTCACACAAGGCTATATGCCATGGAACATCCTTGCGCTTACATTTACCAATAAGGCAGCACGCGAGATGAAAGAAAGAATTGCTAAGGTGGTGGGTGAGCAGATGGCATCAAGAATCTGGATGGGTACTTTTCATTCTATCTTTTCTAGGATATTGCGTAAGGAAGCTGAAAGTATAGGTTTCACTTCTCGGTTCACCATATACGACCAATCAGACTCGAGAAGTTTGATAAAAACGATTATCAAAGAGATGAACCTGGATGACAAAGAGTATAAACCGGCATCCATAGCTTGTACCATCTCCAATGCCAAGAATCATCTTGTAACCCCTGTCATGTATATGCAGGACAAGGCGCTGGTAACGGCTGATGACAAATCAAAAGTTCCGTTGACAGGTGAAATCTACAAACGATATATGGAACGTTGCAGACAATCGGATGCGATGGATTTTGATGATTTATTGTTGTACACCTTCCAGTTATTCAAGAAATGCCCTGAAATTTGTGAAAAGTACGTGAATGAATTTGATTACGTATTAGTGGATGAGTATCAGGATACCAACTTTGCACAACACTGCATCGTTTGGGAACTGACGAAGAGAAAACAGCGTATCTGTGTGGTGGGTGACGATGCACAAAGTATTTATAGTTTTAGAGGAGCTAATATTGATAATATACTGAATTTCAAGAATCAATACAATAACACAAGGATATTTAAATTAGAGCAAAACTACCGTTCTACGCAGAATATCGTAGGTGCTGCAAACAGTCTGATAGAACACAACAACCGGCAGATTCAGAAACATGTATTCAGTGAGAATGAGGTGGGTGAACCCATTCGTATCTACACAGCATACAGTGATATCGAAGAAGCTGAAATCGTTATCAATAAAATCGTCGAAATGCGCAAACGTGCAGGTTTGGAACACGACGACTTTTCCATATTGTATCGCACCAATGCCCAAAGTCGTAGTTTTGAAGAAGCGCTTCGCAAAAGGAATATACCTTACCGCATCTATGGCGGACTGTCATTCTACCAAAGAAAAGAAATCAAGGATGTGATTGCTTACTGTCGACTTTCTGTCAATCCGCATGATGAGGAAGCCTTCAAGCGTGTCGTCAATTATCCGACAAGAGGATTGGGACAAACAAGCATCAGCAAAATCATCAGATTAGCCAACGAACACAATGTCAGTCTATGGGAAATTGCCAACAACCCGGCAAACTATCAGCTGGATGTCAATAAAGGAACACTGAACAAATTGGCTACATTCGTGACCTTGATCAATGGGTTTATTGCCGATGTAGAACAGACAGATGCAGAAAAACTCATGACAAGAATCATACATGAAACAGGTATCATGAATGAGTTCAAACATGAACGTACACCTGAGAATCTCAGTAAGGAGGAAAACATCCAGGAGCTAATCAACGGTGCACATGAATTCGTGTCAATGCGACTGGAGGAAGACAACGAAAATCTGATATACATGCCTGACTTCC
>JAGBUF010000267.1 GCA_017630975.1 Paraprevotella sp.
AATGATATGCAAGGATTACAATCAAATGACGGTAGCTAAATTAGTGACCATTATGGGTTGTGGTTTGGTGGGTGCCTTGGTCTATACCTTCTCAGATACATTTTGGTATAGTGCTGTTGAAGGCGAGGTTTATGCGTACTCATCACTATTTACAGCACTCGTTTTCTGGTTGATATTGAAATGGGAAGAACATGCCGACGAACCCCATAGCGACCGATGGCTCGTGCTGATTGCCTATCTGACAGGATTGTCTATTGGAGTACACTTGTTGAACCTTCTTTGTCTTCCTGCAATTGTTTTGGTATGGTATTACAAAAAACATCCTAATGCGGACCTGAAAGGTTCACTTCGTGCGCTGGTGGCCTCGTTTGTTCTTGTTGCGGCAGTACTTTATGGCATTGTGCCGGGTATTGTGAAAGTGGGTGGATGGTTTGAACTCTTCTTTGTCAACACCATGCATCTACCCTTTAATTCGGGTTTGATTTTCTATATTATATGTTTGATTACCGTAGTACTTTGGGCCATTCATGAGACGATTGTACAGAAGAGCAGAAAGCGCATGAACATTGCTTATCTGTTGGCAGTGGGAATGTTGGGTATTCCTTTCTATGGTTATGGCTGGTCTAGTTTTGTCATCGGAATCATACTATTGGGTGCTTTGGCATATGTGTTGAATCGTCGTTTTCAGGATAAACCTTTGATTAGTGCCCGTGTGATGAATACGTCTTTGTTGTGCATGCTGATGATTATGATAGGTTATTCCACCTATGCAGTCATTGTTATCCGTTCCACAGCCAATCCACCGATGGATCAGAACTCACCGGAGGATATCTTTACGTTAGGACAATATTTGAATCGTGAGCAGTATGGTAGCCGCCCTTTGTTCTATGGTCAGGCCTATACATCAAAAGTCAAACTACAACCTACAAACGAGGGATATTGTACACCGGTAAGCAAGAAAGGTGCGCCGGTTTATCAGCGGGTAGAAAAACATAGTGCTGATGAAAGGGATGCATACGAAATTGTGCATTACAATATTGAATATGTATACGATCAGAACATGTTGTTCCCACGTATGTATTCTGATAAAGACCAGCATCCGCAAGCATACGAGTCTTGGTTGGGAGGAGTAAAAGGCAGAGAGGTACCTTATAACCAATGTGGACAGACTGTTATGGTCAAAGTGCCTACCCAAGCTGAAAATCTTCGTTTCTTCTTCAGCTATCAGTTGAACTTTATGTATTGGCGCTATTTCATGTGGAACTTTGCCGGTCGTCAGAATGATATACAAGGCAATGGCGAATTAGAGCATGGTAACTGGTTGACAGGTATTTCGTTCATTGACAATGCTCGTCTGGGAAATCAAGATAATTTGCCGAGTGAATTAAAGAACAATAAGGGACACAATGTATATTATTGCTTGCCTTTGTTATTAGGAGTGTTAGGATTGTTCTGGCAGGCATATAAGAATCAGGAGGGAGTAAAACAGTTTTGGGTAGTCTTCTTCTTGTTCTTTATGACAGGAATCGCAATTGTCATCTATCTGAATCAGACACCAATGCAGCCACGTGAGCGTGATTATGCCTATGCCGGCTCTTTCTATGCATTTGCAATTTGGGTAGGTTTGGGTGTTGCAGCTATTGTAGATGCATTGAAGCGATTGAGGATACCGGAATTGCCTGCTGCAATAGTTGTTTCATTATTGGCATTGTTAGTGCCCGTACAGATGGCAGGAGAGAACTGGGACGATCATGATCGGAGCGGAAGATTTGCTTGCCGTGATTTTGGTCAGAATTATCTGAATTCATTGGCAGAAAAGGGATATCCGGTGATATTTACCAATGGTGATAATGATACATTCCCCTTATGGTACAATCAAGAAACCGAGAATTGTCGTACCGATGCGCGAGTTTGTAACTTGAGTTATTTGCAGACAGATTGGTATATCGACCAGATGAAGCGTCCGGCATACGATTCTCCTTCATTGCCCATCACTTGGACACGTTTACAATATGTGGCAGGTACACGTGAAGGAATACCGGTTCAGGCAGATGCTTTGAAACAAGTATTAGATTACTATAAAGATAGCCCGGAAGACGTAAAGGAATTGCTGGGTGAGAATCCTTATGAATTGAAGAATGTCATTAAGTATTGGGTGTTGAACGAGAATCCTGATCTGCAGATTTTCCCGACAGACAGCATGGTTATTACAGTGGATAAGGAGGCTGTAAAACGTTCGGGTATGATGATAGCAGGCGACTCTATCCCTGATGTGATGCACATATCCTTGAAAGGAAAGCGTGCCGTATACAAGAGTGAATTGATGATGTTGGAGATGCTTTCTCAAGCCAATTGGGAACGTCCATTGTATGTTGCGCCTACAGTTGGTTCGTCCAATTATGGTCATTTGGGTAATAACTTTGTTCAAGAAGGTCTTGCCAACCGTATAACACCATTCAATACGAAAGAAACGGGCATGAATATTGATACGGACCGTATGTATGACAATATGATGAACAAGTTTAAGTTCGGTGGTATCAATGAGAATCCTGATATTTATTTGGATGAAACGGTCATGAGAATGTGCTATACGCATCGTCGTTTGTTTGCACAATTAGCTAAGCAACTTTTGATAGAGGGTAAGGAAGATAAGGCATTGGCAGTCGTGAAGCGTATAGAAGAGGCTATCCCGTCATCTGTAGTACCACATAATTATCAGAGCGGTTCAATTGACTTAGCTGAGGTGTGGAGTTTCTTGGGTCATCAAGAAGAGGGACATACCATTCTTAGAGAGATGGGTGACAATACAAAAGAATATCTTGATTGGTATCTTTCTTTGAGTACTCCAAGGTTATTGCAGTCCCAGAGGGATTATATCAGTCGAATTTATATTCTTAATGAAGTTTCAAAAGCACTATCGATTACTGATGAGGAGAAGGCTGCCGAATGTCGTGAGGTGGTGAACCAATACATTGAGGCCGGTTTTCAGCGAGGCGTGAACTTTTAATTACAAAAATAGATGTTCATAGAACAACCTTCCATATTTCTTAGGTGGATTTATCCGTCAGCGATGTGGCGGATAAATCCACAAAAGAAATCGGTATACCTGACCTTTGACGATGGCCCTATACCTGAAGCAACTCCATTTGTTTTGGACGTATTGGATCGTTACGGAGTCAAAGCTACATTTTTCATGGTCGGTGATAACGTCCGTAAATACCCTGAAATTCATAAGATGGTGGTGGAACGTGGGCATTGTGTCGGAAATCATACATTCAATCATATCGGGGGATTCAGACATTCAAGTAAAGAATATCTGGAGAA
>JAGBUF010000031.1 GCA_017630975.1 Paraprevotella sp.
AAGTGGTCTTCAGGTTCGTTAATAGATTTCATGCTATGCTCTTGTGCCGCCTTTTCTAATTCTGTGGTAATGTTATTGAACAACATATCAAACCCCATGGATTCATACCATGGCAAATCTCCTGCCTCCAACTTAAAATAGTAAGGGTACTGCTCTGCAATACTTTTTTCTAAAACATTATTTTCTTCCATTGTAGTAACTGTTTTTTATAACATAACGATTTTTTCTTCTATTTATAGAGGTATTTCATTGAATTTAACTTTAACATGAGTTCGTTATAAGAACTTTGATTTAATTACTTAAAAAATTAAGAGAATAGTGGAAGGATTGTAATTTTATCTTTACATAATCAGAAATTTTACAAACGATTATCGCTATGTTCTCCGAGGATAAAGTTACTGAAATTTTCTATTTGGAAGATAATTTTTGTAAGTATTTTGACACTCAACAAGAAAATGTTTCCTATGTGGCTACTATAATAGGTTTATAGAAATAATGAAAGGGGAGCTTTTTAATTAACGATATGCTTACACCCATCAACATGTGTACGAGTCTTTCTATCAATCTTTACCCATAGCCGGCGTGTATTCTCTTGCCGGTTATGCAACTGCTGCCAATGGGCATCAATTGGCGTTTTGTATCATCAATCAAGGAGTGGAGAGCGCATCGGAGGCACGTGTTTTTCAAGATAAAGTTTGTGTGTTGTTGTGTAAATAAAAGATGTTTTTTCCGCTAAAAAACGTCAAAGCGAGGATAAAATCAATCCGTCTCTCCATTATTTAGAAACGCTTTTCTTATCTTTGTCATAAGACAATTTAAAAATTGCGACTTATGAAGTATAAGATGTTGGTACTCGACGTGGACGGCACATTGCTGAACGACGAGAAAATGATAAGCAAACGCACTGCGCACGCCCTGCGAAAAGTGCAGCAAATGGGTATAAGAGTGATGTTGGCTTCCGGACGTCCCACTTACGGATTGTTACCGTTGGCGAAGCAGTTGGACTTGGGATCTTATGATGGTTTTATCCTTTCCTATAATGGGGGGCAGGTCATCAAAGCCTCCAATGGTGAAGTGATATTTGAGCGTCGCATCAACCCCGAGCAGATACCTTATTTGGAGAAAAAAGCCGTGAAGAATGATTTTGCCATCATGACTTATAATGGCGATATGGTGGTGACGAACCGTGCTGACAACGCACATGTGGCTGCCGAAGCCGAACTGAATGGCATGAAGTTGGAAGAACAAGAACTTTTCTCGGTAGTGATAGACTATTCGCCCTGCAAATGTATGCTGGTGAGTGATGACGAGGAGGCTTTGGTGGGATTAGAACAACATTGGAAGCGTCGCCTGAATGGTGTGCTCGATGTGTTCCGCTCGGAGCCTTACTTCCTTGAGGTGGTGGCAAGTGGTGTAGACAAAGGAAATACATTGGCAGCTGTCATGGAGATGTTCGATGTCAAGACGGACGAAGTAATGGCATTTGGCGACGGTGTGGCAGACGTGTCTATGTTGCAATTGGCAGGTATGGGCATCGCCATGGGTAATGCGCCCGACTCAGTGAAACGCTGTGCCGACCATATCACTCTCTCCAATAACGAAGACGGTGTGGCGGTAGCTGTAGAGAATCTTATTTTGGAGGAGATACGCAATGCCGGAGTACCATTGGAAGTGCTGAACGAACAGTCTAAATCGACCTTGATGGGTAACTTGGGCATACAATATACTTTTGCTTCACCCGAACGCATGGAAGCTACGATGCCGGTGGATCATCGCACGCGTCAGCCTTTTGGTATTCTGCATGGCGGTGCTACATTGGCATTGGCAGAGACGGTGGCGGGCATCGGTTCAATGATAGCTTGTAATCCCGATGAATTCGTGGTGGGACAGCAGGTGAGTGGTAATCATATCTCCTCGGCTCACGAGGGCGATACAGTGCGCGCCGTAGCCACCATCGTACATAAGGGACGCTCCTCACATGTGTGGAACGTGGATGTGTTCACTTCCACCGGTAAGTTGGTGTCGTCGGTCAGAGTGATGAACAGTGTATTGAAACGTAGATAGTGGATCGAACAATAATAGAAGAATGGATCAAGGCGGACAAGCCTTTCGTGGTCTTTCGTGAACCGGGTGAACGATGTGTGAAAGCTATTTCTGCCAATAGCCTACAGGCATTGGCGGACATCAGTGAATTGAAAGGTCATGCTGGCTATGTTTTTGCTCCGTTCAGACCAAGTGATGAGTTTCCAATATGGTTGTTACCGGAAGAGGAGGTCGTAACTTTTACGCTCGGCGAAGAATACGACGATGTGCCGGAGGCTCCGGCACCGGTTCCTTTTTGCGGTGGGTGGTTTGATTATCCTTCTGCATCTTATTGCCGGACATTTCAAACTTTTAAGGCTGCATTATCTGGAGGTGATTTTGAAAAACTGGTCTTGTCAAGAAAGGTAATTATCCCTCTTCCCACAGGTTTTTCATGGCTGAACGCATTTGGGGTAGCCTGCAAGCGATATGTGCACTCTTATGTTTCGTTGTTCTATGCTCCACAAACAGGTTTTTGGTTGGGAGCCACTCCGGAAATTTTGCTTTCCGGACAAGAGGGAAGGTTTCAGACGGTAGCATTGGCAGGGACTCAGGTTCTGACCGACGAATGTAAGATGCCGCAATGGAGTGAAAAAAACAAGAATGAGCAGTGTCTGGTTACTGATTTTATTGCTGATATCCTACATGCTTCCGGAACATCTCCCGAGATCAAAGGGCCGATAACAGTAACCGCCGGCAGCTTGGCACACTTGAAGACGGAGTTTAATTTCGTTCTGCAGGATGAAACTTGCTTATTGTCTTTGTTGCAGGCATTGCATCCAACGCCGGCAGTATGTGGAGTGGAAAAGTCAAAGGCTTATGACTTTATTGCATCCCAAGAGGGGTACGACCGCAGTTATTATTCAGGATTCTTAGGACAATATAATCCTTGTGGAAAAACACGGTTGTATGTGAATTTGCGCTGTATGAATGGGGACATGTCAGACCATCTTTGTTTATATGCAGGTGGGGGCTTGTTGCCCACATCGGTATTGGAGGAGTAGTGGTTGGAGACGGAAAGGAAATTACAAACCATGAAATATGTGATATATAAATGTACACAGATAAGAAAAACGTCTTGCAATTAGTGACTTTACTGCGGGATTTCGGTATCACTCATGTGGTGTGTTGTCCCGGAAGCAGGAATGCACCCATCATCAGTGCTTTTGCTGAATGTGAAGCATTCGAATGTCATTCTGTCGTGGATGAACGGAGTGCCGGGTTTATGGCTATCGGTATGGCACAACAAACGAGACGTCCGGTGGCGGTATGTGTCACTTCGGGGTCGGCATTGCTCAATCTGCATCCCGCAGTGGCAGAAGCCTTTTATCAGCAAGTACCATTAGTGGTGATTTCTGCCGATCGTCCGGCGGCATGGATTGGGCAGATGGACGGACAGACATTACCTCAAGTGGGGGTGTTCGGTTCTTTGGTGCGCCAATCTGTTCAATTGCCGGAGGTGAATACCGATGAGGACGAATGGTATTGCAATCGTCTGATCAATGAGGCGTTGCTCTTGATTTCTCGTCACACATCCGGACCCGTGCATATCAATGTGCCGTTGAGCGAACCATTGTTCCGGTACACCACTCCTGATTTGCCCAATGTTCGAAAGATAAAAAGCATTCCAAATTTAGGCAATGGCGAAGCTATTAAATACTATTTATATGCTGCTCAAATGCAGTTTAAACGTCCTTTAATCATCATTGGACAGACACCGACTGCCGAAGCGATGAAGGTCTATAACATCCCAAAGGGGATGGCTTGTGTAGCTGAGTTGCCGGGCAATACCCCGGATGCGGTGCGTGGCATTGACGTGGCTTTGCATGCTTGTGGCAATAGTGATGAGCTGAGACCGGACCTTGTCATTACTTGTGGTGGGCATATCGTATCAAAACGATTGAAGTCTTTCCTGCGCAACACAAAGGGACTGACGCATTGGCATATCAGTCCGGATGGTGAGGTGGTGGATTTGTTCTGTGCCCTTCAAGTGGTATTTGAAACTACCCCCAAGGAGTTTTTTGACTTGTTGTCCGAAACATGGTCGGGTGATGATAAGTATGCGTCATTGGTGCGTGAGCATTGTGCTGAACTTCCATCACCGACACCGGAATATTCTGGACTGGCGGCAGTCAAAGAAATGATGAAGGTACTGCCGGAGTGGAGTGTACTGCATCTTGCCAATAGTAGTGCTATACGGTTGGCTGAACTCTTTCCGTTGAGGAGGGGAGTGGAGGTGTGTGCCAATCGAGGGGTGAACGGCATAGAAGGTTCTCTCTCCACAGCGATAGGATATGCAGCATGTGACGACAGACTGAATGTGTTGTTGATAGGCGATTTGAGTTTCTTCTATGATATGAATGCGTTGCGCAACGAGGACATCAGCCATAATCTTCGCATAGTGTTGCTCAACAATGGTGGTGGAGCCATTTTCCGTAATGTACAGGGAATGGAGGTGAAGGGTGAGAGCGGTCGTTTAGTGACAGCCACTCACGGGACGAGTGCTGAGGCATGGGCGAGGGCGTTGGATTTTGCTTATCTGAAGGTGACTGATGAGACTTCATTGCAGTATGCCATGATAGAAATGACATGTCCTTACGACCGACCGGTATTCATCGAGGTATTTACCCATGCCGAAACCGATGCTGAAGAATGGAAAAGATATTACGAACAAATAAAGAAATGACTATGAATAGAGAGTGGACTATTATCAAGGAATACGAAGATATTATCTTTGATTTTTATAAGGGAATAGCACGTATCATCATCAACCGACCGCAGGTGCGCAATGCTTTCACCCCTCAAACGGTGTCAGAGATGAGCGATGCTTTGCGCATCTGTCTGAATCGTCAGGACGTGCGTGTCATTGTGCTGACCGGAGCAGGTGATAAGGCTTTTTGTAGCGGTGGTGATATGCACGTCAAGGGACATGGAGGATATGTGGGCAACGATGGAGTGCCCCGTTTGAATGTGCTTGAAGTGCAGAAACAAATACGTTCCATGCCGAAGCCTGTGATTGCAGCTGTGAACGGCTTTGCCATAGGCGGCGGACATGTGTTGCATGTGGTTTGTGACCTGACCATTGCTTCGGACAATGCCATCTTTGGTCAGACCGGTCCTCGTGTGGGTAGTTTCGATGCCGGTTTCGGTTCGTCTTATTTGGCGCGTGTCGTAGGACAGAAGAAAGCACGCGAGATATGGTTCCTATGTCGCAAATACAATGCTCAGGAGGCATTGGACATGGGATTGGTTAACAAAGTCGTGCCATTGGAACAGTTGGAAGACGAGTATGTGGCATGGGCGGAGGAGATGATGCAACTCAGTCCGTTAGCACTGCGCATGATAAAGGTGGGACTGAATGCCGAATTGGACGGACAAGCTGGTATTCAGGAACTGGCAGGCGATGCCACGATGCTTTACTACATGACAGAGGAGGCACAGGAAGGCGGACGTGCGTTCTTGGAGAAGCGCCGACCAAAGTGGCAAGAATAGCCCTTGTTTGTAAAAACTTTTTATTCTCAAAAAATAAGGTAAAATTACGAGGCTCGAAAATTTTTTTCCGGGCTTCGTAATTTTATTTTCGAAGCCTCAAAGTTATGCTTTTCGTGCTGCAAATTTTTCTTTTCGGCTTTGCTTTATAATCCATTATTTTTCAATACGTTGCAAACTTGTTTTTTGAAAACTTGCAAAAATCCCTGAAAAATCAGTGTAAAGAAATTTCTTGTTTTGTATAGATGCAAAATCCAAAGATATTCCTCCCTCTTCTCTAAATATATCTGTCCGAATCCCCTCTATTTAAAAAGTTTTTCTAAATTTGCAATGTCCTACGCCGATGTTACTCCTTGCGAGGAGAACGGTAAGGGTGGGACAAGACATATGAAAGGCGTTTACTACGCTTTGGTTTTGACATCCTGAAATCCTGAGAAAATTTCAATCGTAGTCAAGAACAAAGCAACGTAGATGTCCCGTGGGTATGCTATATACATACCAAGCTATGCCTTGATAGCCATTGGTGTATCTTTACATTATTGGCAACTTTTGGCATAGTTGGTTGTTTGTACATATCGGCGTGGGGCTTCGGCGTTGCTCGTTTCAACTACGATGGGCAATTCTCAGGAGCCTCAGGATGTGGAGCGAGCGACATGCAGGGCTTCACGCTTTTTTTATGTCTTTACCTTACTATCATTGAATAACACTTGCGGTTGTGTAGCCTTGGCCGTATATAATATGGTATGCGCTATGGCCAACAGCAATTTGTCGAATGCAAAAAATGCAAAAAATGATGAGTTCTATACTCAATATCAAGATATAGAAAAGGAAGTAAATGCCTATTTGGAGTATAATCCCGATGTGTTTAAGGATAAAACGGTGCTTTTGCCGTGCGACGACCCTGAATGGAGTAACTTTACTCGCTATTTTGCACAAAACTTCGAGCGTTTGGGATTGAAAAAACTGATTAGTACCAGCTATGCCATAGAGAGCAAGAAGTATAAAACCGATTGGCAACCAACACTATTTGAAACAGAAAATCCATTGTTCAATGCCGATAAGAGCCGCGTTTGCGGTAAGATATTTGTTCTCGACCACGACACCAATGCCAATGGCCGAATAGATATTGACGATTTGCAATGGCACTATTTAGAGGGCGATGGCGATTTTCGTAGTGCCGAAGTTACCGCCTTGCGCAATGAAGCCGATGTAATTGTAACTAATCCACCTTTCTCCATGTTTCATGAATTTTTAGCATGGATAATAGAAACAGACAAACAATTCTTGATGATATGTAATAAGAATTCTGTTACATATAAAGACGTTTTTCCTCTTTTTAAAGCTGATAGGATTTGGTCAGGACGTACAGAATGGTCTGGTGGTATGTGGTTTGAAACTAAATATAAAGAAGATGTGGATAAAGTTGTAGATGGAGTAGATATGAAAAATGTAGCATCTATTTGGATTACTAACATTGATCATGGTCGTCGTCATCAACCCCTACCATTAATGACTATGGCCGATAACTTAAAGTTTAGTAAACATAAAGAGATACGAGGTAAAGAATCGTATGAAAAGTACGATAATTACAATGCCATAGAAGTGCCCTATACCGATGCTATTCCTCGCGATTACGATGGAGTAATGGGAGTACCTATTTCATTCCTTGATAAATATTGCCCTGAACAATTTGAAATTGTGGGTGCTACAGAAAGTGAAGGTAGAGGTTTTTCTAATGGTTTATGGGATGAGAAAAGTAAGGTTTCACAACCGCTAATTAATGGCGAAAAACAATATAAGCGTTTATTTATAAAACGAAAATTATGAAAACAACATTAAGAACAGACATTACCGTCAAAGATATTTGCGATGGCTTTGTCTATAACGAACTTGAAGGAAAGGGTTTGTATGGCTTGTCGGGAACACTAACCATTCAGCCCGAATATCAACGCAACTATATCTATGCAGACGGGAAGAAAGATGTTGCCGTAATAGATTCAGTATTACGTAACTATCCACTGGGATTGATTTATTTCAATAAATTAAAAGATGGTAGGTTGGAAGTGCTCGATGGACAACAACGCATCACCAGCCTTGGACGATACGTTACGGGGAAATTTGCTATAAAAGATGCAAATGGTATGCCCCAATACTTCGGAGCATTGGCAACGGATTTGCAAGAACGTATATTGAATACAAAACTATTGATTTATGAGTGTGAAGGCGAGGAAAGCGAAATAAAAGAGTGGTTCCGAACTATCAATATTGCCGGTATTCCTTTGAATGCACAAGAACTTCGCAATGCGGTATATTCAGGGCCATTTGTTACCTTGTGCAAAGCCGAATTTAGTAATAGCCAAAATGCCAATGTACAGAAATGGAGTGCCTACATAGCAGGGGCGGTCAATAGACAAGATTATTTGGAGCGTGCCTTAGAGTGGGTAAGTGGTGGCAAGGTAGAAAGCTATATGAGCAACCATCGTTTCGACAATAACATCAATGAAGTAAAAGCTTATTTCAATTCGGTGATAGATTGGGCTTCGGGTGTTTTTCCGGAAGTTGAAAACGAAATGCGCGGTTTGGAATGGGGACGATTGTATGAAAAATATCACCACCAAGCATATAATCCCAAAGAGATTCGGAAAAAGGTAAAGGAATTATATGCTGATTCTTATGTTAAGAACCGTAAGGGAATCTTTGAATATGTATTAGGTGGATGCGTGGATACTAAACTGCTTGAAATTCGCTTGTTTGATGATGCCACAAAGAAAAGTGTATATGCCAAACAAACTAATGAAGCAAAAGAAAAAGGTGTTTCGAATTGTCCTTATTGCGCAATAGGTAATGATAATAACCGTACCAAGATTTGGGCATTGAAAGATATGGATGCCGACCATGTAACGGCATGGAGTAAAGGAGGTACAACCGATATTTTGAATTGTCAGATGTTGTGCAAGTCGCATAATCGGGCAAAAGGGAACAAATAAATTTGATGGATTTTAAAAATTTTGTTCCTTTGTAAAAAACAATCTCATGGGAAAGACCAACGAAAATGCCAAGAAGATAGGATTCATGGAGTGCCGGATGGCGGGACAACCGTATAAGTTTGTACTTCAAACCACTCATCCGC
>JAGBUF010000268.1 GCA_017630975.1 Paraprevotella sp.
TAGTAGTGTCCTATCCTTTATGTCTAAGGAAGCAGATATTGAATTCAAGCGTCCATGGCCGATTTTACGTGCCGATTACGGTAGTCACTCTAATCATTGCTACTATCTGGCAAATGCCATTGAACTATTGAATCGTCCACAAGAGTGGTATAATGATGTCGATAATAATGTGTTGTATTATTGGCCACGTTATGGTGAAACAAAAGAGGAAGTACAGACAATTATTCCGCGTTTAGAGACATTGGTTGATGTTTGCGGAACTTTAGACCAATATGCGTCAAACATCAAATTTAGAAACATTATATTTGAACACACTACTTGGATGCGCCCCACTAATGAAGGACATGTTGCATTGCAAGCAGGACAATATCTTTTTGATGCTTGGTCTGAAAATACCGCCACCGCAAATAATGTGGCATGGGTAGGACGACCAGCAGCCGGAGTGAGTGTACAAAATGCGAATAACATTACATTCGATGGTTGCCAATTCCGCCACATGGGTTCTACAGGTCTTGATTTTGTTAGTGGAACGCGCAATGTTAAAGTCAATGGTTGTATATTTTCAGATATTGCCGGTAATGGTATATCCGGTGGTTTCTTCGGTGATGAATCATTTGAGGTACATCAAGCCTATAATCCGGATGATTTACGTGTGATATGTGATAGCATTTTTGTAACTAATAATTATTTGACACATATCGCTAATGAAGACTGGGGTTGTATTGGTGTAGGTATTGGATTTGCTGCCAATGTTAATATCTTGCATAATGAGATAGTTGATGCCCCATATTCCGCCATTAGTTTGGGATGGGGTTGGATTCATACTGCTAATATCATGCATGATAATCATATTGATTACAATTACATCAATGGTTTTGCTAAATATATGCGTGACACCGGCGGTATTTATACACTCTCCCCACAACCGAATTCTACAATAAAAGGCAATTGGATTGATGAACCGGGCGACCCCGAGGTTTGTCCTCTTATGTGGGATATGAAAACAGCTCAATTTGACATTTATACCGATGAGGGAACTGATTATTATACAGTGACTGACAATTGGTGCAGAGGTATTTTCTCAAAGAATCAGAATGGATCACACAATACATGGGGAACCAATAGTCAACAAGTCAGTGATAATGTTAAAGCAAACGCCGGCCTGGAGGACGCTTATAAACATATTAAAGATATGGTGAAAGTGCCGTCATATGCTCCAGTTGATTCCATCGGTGATTTGGTATATGCAGAACCGGACCAAGTAGACTATATAGCTCAAAATGATGGTTTCAAATTGGGACATGCCATTGCTGTTGATTTGAACAATGATAATCTGCGTGATATTGTTTATTCAGGTGGAGAGAGTTACCAGGTTCGTGAAGGTGGTGTACGCATCAATACAGGAAACTATGGTTTTGTTGCAACACAATCGATTATGAATGCCAATTTGGCAAATCTCGCTGCAGGTGATTTAAATGGTGATGGTCACATCGACCTTGTTCAGGCAGGTTTTGATTTTTGGGATTCTTATAATGCGGTTTTGATGAACGACGGAACAGGCAAACTGATAGAACAGGAATTGTCGGCGTCCTCATCCACATCGCCTGCTTGTGGTATTGCAGATATCAATAATGATGCGCTCCCTGACTATTTCTTTGTGGGTGGTTCGTCGCGCAATACTTTCTATACACAAAAAATATCGCGTAACGGATTCAATAAATCATCTATGTTGAATCTACCTGATGGTTTCAATGAACCTCATATGATGTATGCTGATTTCGATAACAATAAGAGTGTGGATATTTGTTTACTTTCAGACCAAACGAATGGCGTTTATACGAAGGTACATTATAATGATGGTACAGGCGTGTTTACCGAGACCAATGTCGGATTTAAAGAAAAAGGTACACGCGGAGGTATGGCGTATGCAGATGTGAATAGCGATGGTTGGTTGGATGTAGTAATAGGAGGAGAATTAGTTAATGAGATTTGGTCTTCTACTGCTGCTGAGGGCGGAAAGACAGTATCATTATATTTGAATAATGGTGACGGTACATTCACACTGACTCAGGAGTTCAGCGAATACATGCAGGATAATGTATCACAACCCATTCGCTTTTGTGATTGGGATAATGACGGATATTCTGATTTGATTATTGCCGGTTGGAATATGTCTCAAGGCAATATTGCACAAACAGATGTGTATTTGAACGACGGAACAGGACATTTTATAAAGAGCGCAATAGAACTACCCGGTGCCAGTGAAGTATCCTTGGAATTGGCTGATTTTACGGGTCAGGGCCGTAATGATATTCTCATCAGTGGTAATGCCAATGGAGCTTTAGGTTTTCATGGTTACAATGTGGACCGTCGATTAGCAGTTTTGTGTAAAAACAAATCAGAACGTACCAACACTTCTCCGTTACCTCCATCGGAATTGACTACTACAGTGGATGGAAATACTGTAAAATTAGCATGGAATAATGGAAGCGATGCTGAAACACCAACTAAGAGTCTCTCATATAATTATTATTTACGTAATTTGGATACAGGAGTGTATCTTACCTATCCAAATTCAGATGTATCAACAGGTATACGTCAGGTAACAGCGATGGGTAATGCTTGGTTGAATTCCGGTTGGGATATATCACGATTACCCAAAGGAAATTATGCTTGGAGTGTTCAAACTGTTGATGCAGGTTATGCAGGGTCAGTCTTTGCTGCTGAGCAGACATTCGTTATTACGGAAGAGTTACCCGAAGTAGATGATGATAAAACCACAAAAGAGAAACTTCTGAGTCAAGGATGGATCATGTTGACTGATTTGAATGATATTGATATTGACAATCATTATTTTGCTATGCTCGATGCTCAGACAGGATTGACAGTAGTTGCGTTAAGTGCAGTAGGAGATAAGAATTGGTCAAATACTTATGCCATGTATTATAGTGATGGTGCTAATCCTAATTCACAAACATCAGGAGTCTTCTGCTTTGATGATATGAGTTCAGCAGACAATATATCCATCATCATATCTCCATTTAATGATCCCAATCGCCATTTCCGTACAGAATCATGGAGTGTAACGCTTTGGCAAACCTATTCCGATGTTCATAAGCAAGGTAACTCATACGCTGTGGACGGCAACAGATCATTAGCCATGATTACTCCGGAATATTTTGAAGGAAGAGGTTGGGCTTTTAAAAATAAAACCAGTAATGGATATGTTGGTCCATGGGTAAATGGTGCTTTTGAAGATGGTGCTGAGTTTGCAGCAGATAAGCATGACTCTAATGTATCTTATTTTGAGTTATACGCTATTCCGCGTATAAAATACTTGCAGAATCTTTCTGATTTTGAATCTGCTACAATGGAGTCGCCAGCGGATATAACCCGTTTACTGAATAACCCAAGTTTCGGGCGTTACGATGAAAATAGACATCCCATTGGTTGGATTTTGAATGGTGATGATATTGTTGAGCATGAAAGTGGTTTAGCTGATTGTGATTATTATGCGTACATGACTAATGTGACGAAATCCGGTAAGTTGAAAGATCGTACTATTTCCCAGACCGTTGATAATCTCCCGAAGGGATGGTATAGAGTAGGGGTTTACTGTCGTAGTATGGGTGATGGAGCCTTTTTATTTGCAAATAATGATAGTATAGCTATTACTCAAAGGGGTAACAATGTCATTACATTGGATTTTGAAATGAAAGAAGAGGGTTGTATGACCTTGGGATTGAAACTGCGTTCCTATCAACGAAGTTCATTCAAGTATGATAACTTTACATTACATTATTTGGGCACAGAAAATGGAAATGCAATTCAAGAAATTGAAAAAGATAAAAAAGTTATTAAAAATAATGCCATATATGACATTTCCGGTAAAAGACTGCCTCAAAAGCAACACGGCTATAATATTATCAATGGTAAGGTGGTGTATTTGAAGTAGAAAATAAAGAAGCATTAATATGAAGATGAAAATATAGTAAGAAATTTTGCGGAGCATTTGCTAATTTAAAAATAAACTATTACTTTTGCATCCGATTTAAGGCTGGTTTCGTAGCTCAGTTGGATTAGAGCAACGCCCTTCTAAGGCGTGGGTCTTGGGTTCGAGTCCCAACGAAATCACAACCTAATACAAATAAAGGTGGATAAATATCCACCTTTTTCATTTTCAGAACATTACAATTGAAGTAATGTTGCCACAATATCTAAAATGTACTTAATTTAATGTAATGAGTTATGTGATTGCTGTAAGAATCTATCATAACTTTTGAATTAGAACTACGCAAATGTATGATGATA
>JAGBUF010000269.1 GCA_017630975.1 Paraprevotella sp.
CTTGGAATATAGACATTATGCTCTTTGGTTTTTTGAATATTCCGGCTATGATAGGAGAAATAATAATTTTTTTTGCGTATAGCGTATTAAAGACACTTCCATTTATTTATAAATACTTATCAAATATAGCTTAGTATTTATTTGTGATTTAGTTTAAGGTAAGTTCTATAAACTAGATTGAGATGGTTTTGAAGAGCGTTTAGGTTGTTTCTATTTATAAAGGAGCGATGCGTTCATCGTCATGTTCGTTTTGATTTGCATTCTGACCACTCTGAGTATAAGTATTTACAATGCGATAATAGTTGATGCAAATATATTTCAAGTTTATTTGCGTTGAGAATATTTCAGAGAAAAATAGGTAAAGAAAAAAACATAATTTGACAAAAACAGCATCAAAAAATGAGTGTAAAAATGCGTGTAAATAGTTATTTCTATACCGGAGACCATTTATGCTCCACTTCTGTGGTTTTGGATATAGATGGAAATATCTCACAATCAGTCACTTGTGTTCCTTATTGTGAAATCTCCTTGCAAATCTCGTTAAATTTCCACACCTTTGCATCGTGAAAATCGAAAAAGGGATAACCAAAGCACCTATTAACTTATGTCAAAAAGATTACTCTATACCCTCCTATTCTTCTTTGGGTTTCTGACGGCTCAGAGCCAGAGTGATTTGCCACAGTGGCTTCGTAATCCGGAGCGGGGTAGTGTGTGCTTTGGCAAGGTCTCCGCTACAGCGGACAGGGATGGTGATGGTTATTGTTTGGTGCAAGAGAATGGAGTTATCTTCTGGAGCGACGATGGTCATCAGTGGCATCGTGCAGCACAATATGTTTCGGGCAAACTTCGTTGTTTGGATTTCTATAGTCGAAGCAATGGAGTTGCGGCAGGTGATGTTACTGCAGGGAAACAGAATATTGTATATACAACGGATGGAGGTAAGAGTTGGCAGGGTGGCAATGTGTCATTCAATGTTCGCAGTGTCTGTATGACCTCCAACAACACGGCTATGTTGGTAGGGGATGGAGGCAACATAGCTTACTATCGTTTGGGTGGCGATGCAACGTTGCTCTCCTCTCCTGTTGCCACACGCTTGAACTCGGTCAGTTTCTTTGGGAATACGGGTTATGCTTGCGGTGAAGAGGGAACATTGCTGAAGTATGAGTCGGGAGTTTGGAAATCGTTGAAATATGAAGATAAGGATTGGGTCGCAGCAACCGACCCTTCGGAACGTGGCATCAGTTGTACTCTCAATGCAATAGTAGCGGTAGATGCTCAAACAGTCTATGCAGGAGGTGATAACGGTGTTCTGCTTAAGACGGTTGATGGCGGATGTGAATGGAGTCGCAGGGATGTTGAGACAACGAATAATCTGACAGCCATAACCTTAAAGCCGGATGGTGATTTGAGCATCAATGCCGGCGGCAAACTGCTGACGGTCAAGGATAATACCGACCTCTATTCGGTGAAGATGTATTATGATAGGTTGGGACGTGTTGTGGCATCGCAGAATAGCAAACAACATGCCATGCGCCCTCAACGTTTCTCCTATACGCTGTATGACAGATCCGGCAGAAATGTAGAGTCCGGCGAGTTGGAGAGCGATGCCGAACCTACGGATGCCATCATCAACTCGACGGATGTCAGATTTCCGGATAACTGGAGCAAGAAGCGTTATCAGGTTGTTCGCTCAGTTTATACCGACCCGATTTATGGCGAAGATGAAGATGATAAGGTGTTCTTGGCATTTGGTTCGGGACAGAAGAACTTGCGCAACCGCATTGCCACAACCCTCTATCAGGAGGTGTATGACCCATCATCCAAGAAATATGACCATGCCACACACTATAGTTATGATGTTCACGGCAATATCTGCCAAGTGGTGTATGACAGACCGGAGCTGGAGGGAATCGGTCATCGTTTCAAGAAGATAGAGTATGACTACAACCTGATAACTTCTCAGGTGAATCGGATGGATTATCAGTCGGGCAATCCGGATGGGTATTCGTTGAAGTACCTCTACGATTCCGAGAATCGTTTGGAGAAGGTTTATTATAAGAGTGTGGGAGAGAGCGAATCGGAGTGGCACGAGTTGGCATCGTATGAATATTACCGCCACGGACCACTTGCCCGAATGGTTTTGGGCGACACGCTGCAGGGTGTGGATTATGCCTATACGTTGCAGGGATGGATTAAGGGTGTTAATTTAGAGGAGGAGCAAGGAGAAGGCGTCCGACAGGATGTCTATGGCTACACGATGCAACACAACACAGAGGATTATAAGCCGATAGGCAACAGCACTTTTAATCCTACGGTGGATGCCGGTGCAGCCAATCTTTACAATGGCAATATCTCAGCCATGACCACGAAGCTTATGGGCAAACC
>JAGBUF010000270.1 GCA_017630975.1 Paraprevotella sp.
ATGAAACCGGTAATGTGCTGATTCGTAAAGGAGCGACGCCGGGTATGGAGGATCGCAAGACTGTGATACTCCAAAGTCACATGGATATGGTGTGTGAGAAGAACCGTGATGTGGAGTTTGATTTTGAAAAGGATGCGATTCGCACTTACGTGGATGGTGAATGGATGAAAGCGGAGGGTACAACCTTAGGCGCAGACGATGGTATCGGTGTGGCAATGGAACTGGCATTGTTGGATGCCGCAGATATTGCGCATGGTCCCATTGAATGTGTGTTTACGCGTGATGAGGAGACCGGTTTGAGTGGAGCTTTTGGAATGCAACCCGGTTTTATGTCCGGTGACATCTTGTTGAATCTGGATTCCGAGGACGAAGGACAATTTTTTGTCAGTTGTGCCGGTGGAGCAGGAACAACTGCTGAATTTGATTTTACACCTATCGATGCACCGCAGGATTATTTCTTCTTTGAACTGAAAGTGAAAGGTTTGACGGGAGGACATTCCGGTGATGATATCAATAAGAAACGTGCTAATGCCAATAAAATTTTGGCAAGATTCCTCTATAATTCATTGGCAAAGTATGACCTTTACCTGTGCGATATCCAGGCAGGAGGACTGCACAATGCCATACCACGTGAGGCGGCAGTTGTATGTGCTATCCCGATGAAAGACAAGGAGAATATTCGTGTGGATTGGAATATATTCGCAGCAGATGTGGAAGAGGAGTATAGCGTGACAGAGAAAACTATGCAGTTTGAACTGCAAAGCGAGAGTGCACAACCGAAAGCAGTTGATAGGGAGGTGGCACGTAAGTTGATTTGGGCATTACAGGCAGTACATCATGGTATTCTTTCCATGTCGCAGGACATAGACCTTGTAGAAACCAGCTCGAATTTGGCAAGTATCCGTCTGGTAGAAGGCAATAAGATTGTTATTAGAACCAGCCAAAGAAGTAGTATACTCAGTGCCCGTCACAACATGAGCAATACCATTAAGGCTACATTTGAGTTAGCAGGTGCGAAGGTAGAGGTAGGTGAAGGTTATCCTGGATGGAAGATGAATCCGAATTCAAAGATTTTGAAAATAGTTGTAGACACTTATAAGGAAATGTTCGGCAAAGAACCTAAGGTGCTGGGCATCCATGCCGGATTGGAATGTGGTTTGTTTAGCGAAAAATACCCCGGTTTGGATATGGTGTCTTTTGGTCCCACCTTGCGTGGTGTCCATTCACCCGATGAACGTTTGTTGATACCTACCGTAGGAATGGTCTGGGAACACATGAAATTGATTTTGAAGAATATTCCGATGAAATAAAAGGAAGAATTTCATACCTCTTTACATCAATGCACGATTGTCCGCAATCGTGCATTATTTTTATATGATTCCTTTTTAACTTTAAAAATAATCTCTACTTTGTTTGCGTCTCCTATGGTAAACTGTACGATATGATAACAAAATGATGTGACCGGTTTTATAAAAATTCATCCCATTTGCAATAAAATCAGGCGCATCCTCGTTAATAGGAAGGATGTGCCTGATTATTTAAATCAACAATGAGAAGATACCTTTTTTATATCATATCGTTTCTGTTCAGTAGTGCGTATTTAGTGTCATGTAATGATAGTGATGATTTCACTACCAGTCGTAGTGCGCTACTGACTTTTTCCACTGACACAATAAAATTCGATACGGTTATTTCTACTATCGGGTCCAGTACACGTCAGATGATGGTGTACAACAGGAATGCTGACGGGGTGCGTGTCATGACGGCACGTATGAAGAAAGGCAGTGATACACCTTTCCGTGTAAATGTGCATGGCTCTTATCTTGAACGAGAGAGTGGTGCCAAAGCTTATGATTTTGAGGTGCGCTCAGGGGATAGCCTTCGTGTGTTTGCGGAGGTGACGGTGCCTGAACGTGGACAAGATACTCCGCAAGAAATGATTGATACGTTGATCTTTACATTGGAGAGTGGTGTGGAGCAGGGCGTGATACTTTCTGCTGTTGGACAGGATGCGTATATTTGGAAGGGTAAGGTGATAGATAAGGATACGGCGTTGACTTCCGGTAGACCTTATATTATATATGATAGTCTGTCCGTCAGAAAGGATGTTACCTTGCATTTAGAGTCAGGGGTACAGTTGTATTTCCATGATGGAGCGAATCTATGGGTCCATGGGCGTCTTATCGCCAAAGGAACCAAAGAAAAGCCTGTTGTGTTCCGTGGTGATCGTACCGACAGGATGTTTGACTATCTGCCCTACGATAACACTCCGTCAAGATGGGGTGGTATTCGCCTAAAATCAACCAGTACTGAGAACGAATTAGATTATGTGGATATACATAGTGCATCGTATGGTATAGCATGCGACAGTGCAGATGTGGATGTGATGAAACTGACGATTAAGAACAGTATCCTACATAATATCGGTGGAGAAGGATTAGGATTGTATCATTGTCGTTCAGTGGTAGAAAATACGCAAATCAGCAATACGTTGGGGCATTGTGTGGCAGTCGTAGGTGGATGGACAGAGTTTGTGCATTGTACCTTGGCGCAGTTCTATCCATGGGATGCGGCGCGTGGTGACGCTTTATATCTTGCCAATCAGTGGTTGGCATTAGACTATCCATTGCAACATGCGCATTTTAAGAATTGCTTGATGACCGGTTATGCCGAGGATGTTGTTATGGGCAATTTGAAAGATGAGGATGGCTCTCTTGATTATTATTTCGGAAATTGTTTGATGCGCACAGTTCCTTCCGACGATGTAAGGCGATTTGAAAATGTTGTATATGAACCGACAGAGGGAGAGAATGTATCGGATAAACAGTTCAAGTTGTTTGATACAGACAATTTTATCTATGATTTTCGCTTGAATGAGAAGTCCATGGCGATAAATATCGGCTCATTAAATTGGGCCTTGGATAATCCGATAGACAGATATGGTGTGAGCAGGACGGAAGATACTGCTCCCGATGCCGGATGTTACGAATATATTGCTGAATGAGGTATCTACGCACTGTTATTCTATTCCTAACTCTTTTCTCTGCGCTGTATGGTTATACGCAACAGCATTTCAGGGTGATGTTCTACAATGTAGAGAATCTCTTTGATTGTCGTCATGATTCATTGAAGGATGACAAGGAATTCCTTCCAGATGCTCAAAAACGGTGGTCTCGTACCCGTTATTGGCGGAAGTTGAATGATTTGGCAAAAGTGGTGGCTGCGATAAGTGAAGAACGTATTCCTGACCTAATAGGTGTGTGCGAGGTAGAGAACGATAGTGTTATGTATGATTGGACGCGCCGTTCCTCATTACGTGCTTTGGGGTATCGTTATGTGATGACACATTCACCAGATAATAGAGGGGTTGATGTCGCCTTATTGTATCAACCCGGTGTTTTTAAATTGTTGCATCATCATGAGGTGGAGATTCCCTTATCAGGAAGTGCTCGTCCGACCAGAAATCTTTTGTATGCAAAAGGAAA
>JAGBUF010000271.1 GCA_017630975.1 Paraprevotella sp.
ATGAGAGTCATTGTTAAAATAAGAACTCTGGTTTTCATAAGCTGTGTTTTTAGATTGTAAAATGTTTTGTTATCACTATGTGATGCAAACATACTTAAAACTATTGAAAAGATTTACCCCCCCCATTTTTAATATTTTTTAACAGATATCTCGTGATATTACTTACTCCTTATTTTGGTGCACGATTTCTCGTGCGTGCTCTATAATATTGAATAGTTCTTCTACGGTTTCTGCTCTTAACATGGCAATTCGGATGTCGCGGAAATTAGGAATATTCTTGAATATGGGAGAGGCTGCTAAATGACGGCGGCTGTGTAAGATGCCTCGGTATTCATCAATACGTCGGACACTGGTGAGAACTTGTTCTTTGAGAACATCAATCTTCCAATCAGTACTTAAAGTGGGGTGATTGCTGTGGATGAATGGCGTTTCGCACGTCTCTTTGAGCTCTGGGTGCAGATAATCTTTGATTTCTTTGAATATCCATGGTCGTCCGAAAGTGGCTCGACCAATCATAATGGCGTCTACACCATATCTGTCAAAACATTCTTTTGCTTTTTCAGGTGAGGTGATGTCACCATTACCGATGACAGGAATCTTCATACGTGGATTGTTTTTTACCTCGCCGATTAAGGTCCAGTCTGCTTCACCCGTATACATTTGGGCACGTGTTCTTCCGTGTATCGCCAATGCTTGTATGCCACAGTCTTGTAGTTGTTCCGCCAAGTCAACAATAATCTTGTGGTTTTCATCCCATCCAAGACGGGTTTTAACAGTAACGGGAACATTGACGGCATTGACTACTGCACGCGTAATCTCCAACATCTTGGGTACATTCTGTAACATACCGGCTCCGGCACCTTTCCCTGCTACCCGTTTGACCGGACATCCGAAATTCAAATCAAGTACGTCTGGATGCGCACGTTCTACTACGATACGGGCTGCTTCGGCAACAGGCTCGGGTTCCTTTCCGTATATCTGAATGGTGACAGGGCGTTCATCTTCACAAACTGTCAATTTCTCTAAACTCCTGTTTACCATGCGGACTAAAGCGTCGGCGGCAACAAATTCAGAGTACACCATGTCTGCGCCTAATTTCTTGCACAGCAGACGAAATCCGATATCTGTCACATCCTCCATTGGTGCCAGAAACAACGGATATTTCCCAAACTCAACGTTTCCTATTTTCATGAGTGTAAAGATAGCGCAAATCAAATGATTGGGAAAAGAAAACCTTAAAAAAAAGGTCTCTCCTCGTCATTTCTCATCAAAAGGACTTATCTTTGCGTATCATTTTGCAAACAATCATAAAGGATGACAAGAAAAGACTTTGAAATAATGGCTCCTGTTGGTTCCCGGGAATCGTTGGCAGCAGCCATAAAAGCCGGAGCAGACTCAATCTATTTCGGTATAGAAAATCTGAATATGCGTGCTCATTCAGCGAGTACATTTACCATAAATGATTTGAAAGAAATAGCGAAGACTTGTGATGAACATGGTGTCAAAAGCTATCTTACCGTTAATACCATCATTTATGGTGAAGATCTTCCTCTTATGCGATCAATTATAGATGCAGCTAAAGAAGCAGAGATTTCTGCGGTTATCGCATCGGATGTGGCGGTGATGATGTATTGTCAAGAGGTAGGCCAGGAGGTTCACTTATCAACGCAGTTGAATATAAGTAACATTGAGGCGTTGAAATTCTATGCCCGATTTGCCGACGTCGTGGTTCTTGCACGCGAATTGAACATGTCCCAAGTCGCAGAGATTTATCGTCAGATTGAAGAACAACAGATACGAGGTCCAAAAGGTGAACTGATCAGAATAGAAATGTTTTGTCATGGAGCGCTTTGCATGGCAGTAAGTGGAAAGTGTTATTTGAGTTTGGATAACACCGGTCGTTCTGCTAATCGTGGTGCTTGTATGCAGATTTGTCGCAGAAGCTATGTCGTGACTGATAGGGAAACCGGTGCGGAATTGGCGATAGACAATAAATACATTATGAGTCCTAAGGATTTGAAAACCATCCGTTTTATCGATAAGATGATGAATGCCGGAGTCCGAGTCCTGAAGATAGAGGGAAGAGCTCGAGGCCCTGAGTATGTTCATACGGTGGTGGGTTGCTATCGTGAGGCGATATAGTCTGTCATCGACGGTACTTTTACTGAGGAGAAGAAAGACGAATGGGACGAAAGATTGTCACGTGTCTTCAATAGAGGTTTCTGGGATGGATATTATCAAGGTCAATTTTTGGGAGAATGGACCCGTAATTATGGTTCCGCTGCCACAGAAAAGAAGGTGTATGTAGGCAAGGCTATCAAATATTTCTCCAATCTGGGGGTTGGGGAATTCCAGATAGAGGCTTCTGAAATGAGTGTTGGTGATAAGCTGCTGATAACAGGTCCTACAACCGGTGCGCTTTTTATGGACTTAGAGGAAGTGCGTTATGATTTGAAGCCGGTAGAAAGTGTACAAAAAGGAATGAGAGTATCTTTTAAAGTTCCGGAAAAGATTCGTCCAAGTGACAAACTTTATAAAATGGTGAAGAATACGAAAGAGGGACAAATCTAAATAAAAGATTCTCTATCGTTGTCAAGAACAAACAAATCAGGCATTTTTCTTAAAAAGAGTGCCTGATTTGTTTATCTTTTGTTATCTTTGCAAGGTATAATATTTACATCTATAGGCGGTTGAATGAGTCCTTTGAATTTTACTAATCATTTGACACAGATAGTGGCGGAATTATCTGATAGTTCGTCATTGAAAGGTCTGTTTCATGAACATAAAGATGGTGATCCATTACCATCGGGCATGGTGTTGCGTGAGATGATTGATTTGGGGCGTGCCATTCTATTCCCCGGTTATTATGGGAAATCTTCTGTCAATCAGCAAATCCTCCATTATCATATAGGCGTAGAGCTTGAACGTATGTATCATCTTTTGGTTGAGCAGATTCAAGCAGGATTGTGTCAAGTCAATAGTGGAGAAAGCGGTTCCGACGATTATTTGGCGCAAGCCTATCGTATAGCTGACGACTTTGTTGGTCGATTGCCCTATTTGCGTAAAATATTGGCAACAGATGTGGAAGCGGCATATAATGGTGACCCTGCAGCAGAGTCTTATGGCGAGATTATCAGTTGTTATCCTATCATAAAAGCATTAACTTGTTATCGTATAGCTCACGAACTATTGGTGTTGGGAGTTCCTCTTATTCCTCGTGTTATTACAGAAATGGCACATTCAGAAACAGGAATTGACATTCATCCCGGAGCACAGATTGGTCATCATTTCACGATAGACCATGGGACTGGTGTAGTGATTGGAGCGACATGTATCATTGGTAATCACGTCAAATTGTATCAAGGAGTAACGCTCGGAGCCAAAAGTTTTCCTCTTGATGAGGAAGGAAACCCTATAAAAGGGATTCCACGTCATCCGATATTGGAAGATGATGTGACGGTTTATGCCAACGCTACGATTTTAGGAAGGGTGACAATAGGAAAAGGAGCCACCATCGGAGGTAATATCTGGATAACCGAGGATATACCGGCTGGAGCACGCATATTACAGAAAAATATAAATAGATAAAAAGTATCCATAGAACAAACTTACACAAATGGGAACTGAATTTGAACTGATTGCCAAAACGTTTCAAGGTTTGGAACAAGTGTTGGCGGGTGAACTTACCGATTTAGGAGCGAATAATATTGAGATTGGACGCCGAATGGTGTCTTTTACCGGTGATAAAGAGTTGATGTATCGTGCGAATTTCGCATTGAGGACAGCGATTCGAATATTGAAACCGATAAAACATTTCAAGGCAGAGAGTGCTGATGAGGTGTATGATGCAGTGAAATCAGTGGATTGGAGTCTGTATTTGAACAATGAAACAAGTTTTGCTGTTGATTCTGTTGTATTCTCAAAAGAATTTCGTCACAGTAAATTTGTTGCCTATAAAGTAAAAGATGCTATTGTTGACTATTTCCGTGAAAAGACCGGTACTCGTCCTAATATCAGTATCACAAATCCGGATTTACGTCTGAATATTCATATCGCAGAATATGAATGTACACTTTCATTGGATAGTTCCGGCGAGTCTTTGCATCGTCGTGGTTATCGTCAGGAAGCGGTAGAAGCGCCGCTTAATGAGGTACTGGCTGCGGGAATGATATTGATGACCGGATGGAGAGGAGAGTGCGATTTGATAGATCCGATGTGCGGTTCTGGAACTATCGCTATTGAGGCAGCTCTCATCGCTCGTGGAATGGCGCCCGGTTTGTTCCGTAAAGAATATGCGTTTGAGAAGTGGCCTGATTTTGACAAGGATTTATTTGATCATATCTATAACGATGAATCTAATGAAAAGGAATTTGCTCATAAGATTTATGGTTACGATATCAACCGTAATGCAGTGGATATTGCAACACGCAATGTAAAGGCTGCTGGACTGAGCAAGGACATAGAAATTATTCAACAGGATTTCCATCAGTTTACTCAACCCAAAGAAAAGAGTATCATTATTACCAATCCTCCATATGGTGAACGAATTTCAACCCCCGACCTTTTAGGGTTATATAAGATGATTGGGGAGCGTCTGAAACATCAATTCTTGGATAATGATGCATGGATATTGAGCTATCGTGAAGAGTGTTTTGATCAAATAGGATTGAAACCTTCATTGAAGACTCCTCTCTATAATGGTTCGTTGGAGTGTGAGTTCCGTAAATACCAAATCTTCAGTGGGAAATACAAGGATTTACGTGCCGATGGAATGGATATCAAGACTACAGAAGAACGTCGGATGATGGCAGAAAAACGTCGTTTCAAAGCGCATCGTGAATTCAAAAAAGGCATTGATGAAGAGGATAATGGTTTTCAAATCAGAAAAAGAGGCGGATATGATGATGCCAAAGGTGGGCGAACAAAGGGACATGCAAGAGACGAAAGGGAGAATCGTAAGCCGTCATTTGACAAACGTCCGAGACGTGAAGGAAAATCATTTGATAGAGGGGGAAAAGGATTTATGAAAAATCGTAAAAGAGATCGATATGAAGAAGATTAATTTTTGTATCATATTATCTTTCTTATCAGTAATGGCCATGGCACAGGCAAAGAAAAAATTCACCTTGGATGATTTGTTGCCGGGTGGAAGGACTTATTCGCAATTGACACCACAGAATATGTACACTGCATGGTGGGGTGATCGTTGTGTGGAAACATCTATTCATAAGTGTGAATGGATAGATACGAAGAATGGAACGAAAAAGACGCTATTTACCATTGAGGAACTGAATCAATGGTTGGGGGGAGATGAGGATAACAAACCGGTAAGGAGTTGTTATAATTTGCAGTTCCCTCACCCAACGAATACTTGGGTAGCGGTAAAATTGACGAATGACAAGGCGGAAACAAACAGAAAACATAAATATGTTGTTTTGGATTTTACTTCCGGGAAGATGATATGGCAACAGGAATATCCGGCTGAGGCTTCTCTCTTGGATCGTTCGGAGGTGTCCAAAAATGTCGCATATATTTATCAACAAAACCTATATGTAACGGATGCCAACAATAAAATGATGGCTGTATCAACGGATGGAAGCAATGATTTGGTCTACGGACAAACCGTCCACCGCGATGAGTTTGGTATTCACAAGGGCACATACTGGAGTCCTGACGGAAAGTTGTTGGCATATTACCGTATGGATCAAAGTATGGTGTCGGATTATCCGCAAGTGGATATCCGTACAAGAATAGCTTCTACTTACTCATGTAAATACCCGATGGCAGGCGAGGTTTCGCATCAAGTGACGGTAGGTGTTTTCAATCCGGCAACCGAAACAACAACGTGGTTGCAGGCAGGAGACCCTACTGATCGGTATTTTACAAATATATCATGGAGTCCCGACAGCAAGAAACTATTCATGATAGAATTGAATCGCGATCAGAATCATGCGGTATTGGTGCAGTACAATGCTTTGACTGGTGAGAAAGAAGGTGTTCTTTACGAAGAGAAACATCCTAAATATGTAGAACCGATGCATGGCTTGTTATTCTTGCCATGGGATGATACGAAATTCATCTATCAGACGCAACGTGACGGGTACAATCAACTTTATCTTTTTGATTTAAGTGTTCGTCAAAATGGAGAAGAAGTGCCAACCCAGACGGGAGGTACAAAGAAGGAGTATGTGAAAGTAACGCCACTTACAAGCGGGGCATGGGTGGTAAAAGATGTGTTGGGATTCAATCAAAAAGAAAAAAGCATATTGATTTGTACCAATGAAATTCACCCCCTTCAGTCCAATATCTTTAAAGTGAGAGTCAAGGATGGTAAACGGATTTTGTTGGATAATGGTGAAGGAGTACATTATGGACGTCTGAGCCAGAGCGGTGCCTACTTGGTTGATTTATATTCTTCGCCAACAGTTACGAAAAATATAGATTTGACGAATGTTAAAACTTGTAAGAGTTGTCGTCTGTTGACAGCAGAAGATCCGTGGAAGGAATATAATGTACCGGAAATCACGAGCGGTTCTATCAAGGCTGCGGATGGTCAGACAGATTTGTATTATCGTATGGTCAAGCCCGTAGATTTCGATCCGAACAAGAAATATCCTACCGTTGTTTATGTGTACGGAGGACCTCATGCCCATAATGTGGAGGCGAGTCGTAACTACTTGGCTCGTGGATGGGAAATCTATATGGCTCAGAAAGGCTATCTCTTGTTTATTCTGGACAATAGAGGTTCACAACATAGGGGAATCGAATTTGAGAATGTGACGTTCCGTCAATTGGGAGTAGAGGAAATGAAGGATCAGATGGAAGGAGTGAAGTATTTAAAGTCTCTTCCTTATGTAGATGCTGATAGATTAG
>JAGBUF010000272.1 GCA_017630975.1 Paraprevotella sp.
ACCAATCTGTACACATTCTGTCATAAGGACTTAAAGGGACAGACACCGACACAAAGTGGTTTTAGTGAAGTCCAATTATCAGACACACCGACTTATACATTTGGATTAGCTGTAAACTTTTAACTAATTAACATTAAGAAAATATGAAATCAATGAAATATATATGGATGATTGCCAGTTTGTCCGTTCTTGTATCATGTTCTGACTTTTTGGAAGAACGGTCACAAGATACTTATTATGTAACTTCTTATACAGATTTGGACGAACTGTTGATAGGTGACTGTTATTTACCGGTAAGAGCGGCTTCAAAGTTGTCTGACACCAGTGACCCTGGGTATTTTATCCACTATTTGGCAGATGAAATTGAAGAACAACATGGTAATATCTGGAGTTGGGATTCTGACAACAAAGAAACCATTTTCGGTTATTACACATGGCAACAACGTGTGGGAGAGACTCATAATTACAACGGCTATTTAAGAGAAAATGCAACTTGGACAGAAATCTACCGTTTGCTGAATGTGGCTAACAATATTATTGATTGCGCCAAGGAAGTACCTCAAGAAACTGATGAGTTGAAGCTGGAAGTCAGAAGAGTTAATGGTGAAGCTCATTTCTTGAGAGCTGCTTATTATTTTTGGTTAGTAAACTTGTATGGTAAACCTTACGAAAAGGCTACAGCAAATTCAGACTTGGGAGTACCTATTAAGACTAGTTCTCAAGTGAATGATGTGATTTATAGTAGAAATACCGTACAGGAAGTTTACAACCAAGTGCTCTCTGACTTACAACAAGCAGAAAGTGACTTGTCTGTTGCAAGAAAAGTTCCGACTATTTATCGTGCAGACATCACAGCAGTGCATTTGTTGATGAGTAGAGTCTATTTGTACATGCAAGATTGGGAAATGGCAAAGAAATATGCCGATAAGGTATTGGAAGCCAAAGCAGAATTGGTTGACTTGAATTCTTTGAAAGGATCGTTCTTGAACAAATCATCTGTAGAAAATATTTTCTCAATGGGTGGAGCAGAAATCCCTTGTTCAATGTGCAATTATTATCAGAGCTTTAGAGTTTCACATGACCTTTACAACGCATACAAGGACAACGACTTGAGAAAGAGCGCTTATTGGTGGACATACGATGATGTTGTAGGATATGTGAAAATGGAAGTTTCATCTACAGCAGATGCAGATCCTTCTGAAGAAGACTATTACGAAAGAAAGTTCTATAGAGCTGCAGCCAATAAGAAAGCTCCGGTTTCAGACCGTTTCTTGTTCCGTGTAGCTGAAGCTTACCTCAACAAGGCAGAAGCTGAATTGTATTTAGGAAATGATGGAGTTGCACGTAAGGCTTTGAATGATTTGTGCGCTAAGCGCTATGATAAGGAAAATCCTTATACCTATGACTGTAGTGGCGAGACTTTGGCAAAGGCTATTAGAGAAGAAAGACGTTTGGAACTTGCTTTGGAAGGTCACCGTTGGTTTGACTTGAGACGTTATTCTGTTTGTGAAAAATATCCGGAATCAAAGCAGATTGTACATGACTATACCTATTATGAAGATGACACAGAGATGAAAGAACGACACAGATTCGTTCTTGAAGCATTTGACAAAGCTTACACATTGCCTATTCCTCAGGAAGTCATCCAATTTAACACCGGTATGCCTAACAACGACCGTCCGGTAAGAGAACATACTGTTGTATCAATTAACTAAAAAAGAATCGTATGAAGAAACAATTTATATTCTTAAGCATTGCATTGTTTGGAGTATTCTGCTCTTGCAACAAGGAAGAAGATCCTTTAATGCCAGAAAAAGTTCAGGTGCTTTCTCGCTTTATGCCTGATGAGAACGACAATAGTCCAGAGGCAGAATTGAGAAGAGCATTCTATCAAGAAGAGAACTCTTATCTGTTGTTCAACGATACCATTTATCGCGAACAAGTAGGAGTGGATAAGGATGGTAACCCACTATATCAAACAGAAACCCTTGACATCTTCTATTCAGTGGGAGCCAACACAATGTATGACAATGATTACCGTTATAATTATTTGCAGACTATCGAAGAAAAAGAACAGGCTGCTGAATTCTTGAAAACATACATTCATCCTCTCCTAAGTGAAAACTTCCGTCCTTTCTCATGGTTGATGGTGGATATGATCAAGAAAATATATCCATGGTATGACCCGAATTATTATGAAGAACAGACAATCTTAAGTGGAGAACGTTGTATCGCACTTTCTGCCGGAAAAATCTTGAAAATGTCTGATGAAGAGAAACAGACTTTCGCCAAGAATTTGCAAATGGACGTTTTGGTTGGTGCCATGACTCCAAAACAGGAAATGAATACGTTCTTTTCTTATTGCGAAAGCTTATACGATACTTTGGATTTTGGCTATAATTCATATGAAAATTATGCATATAGCTGTGGCTTCCTCAACAGTTGGATCAACCCGAGTACAGGTATGACTTCATTCTGGCATCCTGATAAGGCACAAGACGTCAAAGACTTTATATTGTTGGCATTGAACAACAGCGAAGCAGAAGTGCAAAGCAAATTCTCAGACTATCCTGTTATCCTGGAAAAGTATGAGATCATAAAGGAATTGCTTGCTCAATTAGGTTATTAAAAAACAAAAAATTAGAATGAAAAGACAAATTTTGACAACGTGTGTGTGTCTGTTTGCTTTGCTTTCAATGGCTCAGACCAATTTCCGACAGCTTTCATTTGAGGCATCCATTGAAGCTGCAAAGAAAGAAAATAAACTGGTGTTTATTGACTTCTATACGGATTGGTGTGGACCTTGCAGAATGATGGCTCGTGACGTATTCCCTCAAAAAGAATTGGGGGAATACATGAACGAGAAGTTCGTAAACATAAAGCTGAACGCAGAAAAAGAAGGAAGAGAACTGGCCAAGTTTTTCGAAGTGAATGCTTACCCTACGTTCATTGTTGTAGATACTGATAAAAAAGTATTGTTCAAGAAAGTAGGTGGTGCTGAAGCCAATGCTTTTATGTCTGAATTGGAACGTACGATTAATCCGGATATGAGTCCTGAACGAATGAAGAAACGTTATGAAAATGGAGAACGTTCCACAAGATTAGTTAGGGAGTATGCAACTTATCTTCTATCTCAGGTTAGAAGAAACAACGACTCATTCCAACAGGAAGCAACAAGAATCATACATGAGTACTTTGAAGGATTGACCGACAAACAAAAGCTTGCAAAAGAAAATCTATTCGTTTATACAGATTTTCTGCAACAAATGTCAGACGTACAAGGCCAATACTTGGTCAAGCATTTTGATGAGTTTCCTGTGGAGCACAAAGAATCGCTGAAATCGGTTATTGATAATTTGTTTAAATTGCAAGCCATTAACTTGCTTTATGGAGAATGTGCTATGAATGAATCAGAATATGCACAATTCAAAAAAATGGTAAATGAAATGGGCGTCAAGAGCAACAATTGGTATAACCCGATGTTTCAGTTAATTGAATGCTTGCAACAAAAGGACTATCATATATTTCTTTCGCTTTGTGAAGAAATTTATCCTACATTGGATGAATCGCAGCAGTTGACGATTATTGGAGGAATGAGTTCAATTATCAGAACAGATGACAAGCAGATCAAGAAACGGGCATCTCAGTTCATCCGTACTCGTCTTCCGGAGATGACACTTGGACAATTGATGAATGTGGTATATCCTTTATCTGTTTTGGAAAAAGACCTTTAATTGATTTTAGGATTATAAATGATTTCGGGTGTGTGTTATAATAAACATATACCCGAAATCTTTTAAATTATCATTTTATGATTATCATCTTATGATAATTTGAAGACAATTGCGGGAAACATAGCACCCACGCCATGTTTCCCGCAAGTTCATCAAAACATCCTTCAAAAAATCAGGCAGTCATAACCATCTGATTATCATCGCCCATTTCTGACTTTTTCAGTTGATTTTTATCTTTCAAAAAAGTCAGCTCATAGACATTCCCCTTGTCCGTATGAATTCGTGTTGCCCCTACCTTAGTCATGATGCGACCAATCTTTGTCGGCTTCACTCCACGCATCAAGACGGGGAAGCGCTTCAACAAGATGCGATGAATATCCACCGACATGAGTTCGGTGCAAGGTTCACCTTCCTTCGGCAAGGCAAACACCTTAAAGAAAGCTTCTTCCTCCGGCGAATGGCGATAGAAAGCACGATTGTGAAGCTGGATTTCTTCTTCCTCCTCTTTCGAGAGCCAATAACGCTTGCCCGATTCCAACTCAAACTTCAACTGGGCATAGAGTTG
>JAGBUF010000273.1 GCA_017630975.1 Paraprevotella sp.
GTTAGGAGAGAATATTCCGTGCGATGGACATTTTGAGAATTTGCAAGCAGCCCAGTCGTGGGGATTCAAAATTTCTGATTGTACAAAAAAGGTGACAACGCTTCAAGAGATTTATGACTTCATCGATTATTGGGACGTAGAACGAAAGAATTTACCTGTGGCAACGGATGGCATCGTATTGAAAGTCAATTCTATGCGCCAACAACGTGCCTTGGGTTATACCGCAAAGAGTCCTCGTTGGGCAATAGCCTATAAGTTTCAGGCAGAAAGGGCATGTACTCGTTTGAATTCCGTTTCATTTCAAGTGGGAAGAACCGGTGCGGTAACACCGGTTGCTAACATGGACCCCGTTCAGTTGGCTGGTACGATTGTTAAGCGCGCTACACTCCACAATGCGGATGTAATGGAACAATTGGACTTGCATATCGGTGACATGGTCTATGTTGAGAAAGGTGGAGAAATCATCCCCAAAATCGTTGGCGTAGATACTTCGGCACGCGATTTTATGATGCCTCCCAAGGCGGTGTTCATTACCCATTGTCCGGAATGTGGAGCCCGTTTGGTGCGCTATGAAGGCGAGGCAGCGTGGTATTGTCCTAATGATACAGCTTGTCCTCCACAGATTAAAGGTCGCATCGAACACTTTATCAGTCGCAAGGCGATGAATATTGATAGTTTAGGTCCTGAGACCGTTGATGAGTACTATCGTAAGGGGCTCATTCGAAATGTGGCAGATTTGTATGATATAGAAGTGGATCAAATCAACGGAGTAGGAGGGACACGTGAGAAATCAGCACAGAAGGTAGTTCGTTCAATTGCCGAATCAATAGCAGTACCATTTGAACGTGTCGTGTTTGCTTTGGGTATTCGTTTCGTTGGTGAAATAGCAGCGAAGGTCTTGGCACGTCATTTTAAAAATATGGATGCTTTGTCGAATGCTACAGAGGAAGAAATGTTGCAGATTAACGGTATTGGTACAGTTATAGCCAAAAGTGTTATACAATATTTTTGTAATCCGGAGAACAGAGTACTTGTGGAGCGGCTGAAGGCAAAAGGAGTGCAGATGGAATTGTCTGAGGAAGAAATGAGTGCTCATTCGGATAAGCTGCAGGGTAAGAGTATTGTGGTGAGTGGCGTGTTTTCACTTCATTCTCGCGATGAATACAAAACCATGATAGAGCAACATGGTGGTAAGAATGTGGGAAGTATTTCCGCCAAGACGTCATTTGTTTTGGCTGGTGCCAATATGGGCCCTGCAAAATTGGAAAAAGCCAATAAATTGGGTGTTCCCATTCTCTCAGAAGAAGAGTTTTTAAAGACGATAGAATCGTAGCGGATTGTTTGTTGTTTCTGATATTATTTGTAAATTTGTCGCAAAATAGCATAGGACACATAATATATGGCACAAAATAAATTCAAGGGGTTAGGTATTGCTTTGGTTACTCCTTTCAAATCAGATGGTCAGATAGATTATGAGGCGTTGGTCAGATTGTTGGAGTACCAAATAAAGAATGGCGTTGACTTCTTGTGTATCATGGGAACAACGGCAGAAACCCCTTGTCTGTCTGCTCAGGAAAAAACAGAACTAAAACATTTTTTTATAGAGCGAGTTGCCGGAAGAGTTCCTTTGTTGATGGGATGTGGAGGTAATAATACAGCAGCCATTGTGAAGGAGTTACAGGAGGGAGACTGGAAAGGCATTGACGGAATCCTATCTGTTTGTCCCTATTACAATAAACCCTCGCAGGAAGGTTTGTATCAACATTATAAGGCAATAGCAGAGGCTTCTCCTGTGCCGGTAGTGCTGTATAATGTGCCCGGTAGAACAGGGGTGAATATGAGTGCCGAGACAACATTACGTCTGGCAAGGGATTTTGAGAATATTGTTGCCATTAAAGAGGCGAGCGGTAATATTACACAAATGGATGATATCATCAAAAACAAACCGGATAATTTTGATGTGATTTCCGGTGACGATGGTATCACTTTCCCATTGATTACGTTAGGTGCTGTAGGTGTGATTTCTGTTATTGGAAATGCGTTGCCTGCAGAATTTAGCCGAATGGTCCGTTTGGCTTTGAATGGCGACTACAATTCAGCACTTGCCATTCATCATAAATTTACTGAATTGTTCAAACTCCTATTTGTGGATGGTAATCCGGCAGGTGTTAAGGCAATGCTTCACGCCATGGGGATGATAGAGAATCAGTTGAGATTGCCACTTGTTCCAACGCGACTGACGACAATGGAAAAGATTTCAGCCATCCTTCGTGAACTGAATATCCGTTATTGATATACTTCTTTTTATTTGAGATAACAATAAAGGCGCAAATTCGAATTTGCGCCTTTATTGTGTGTATGGTGTTGGAGATTATTGAGCTCCACCTGCTTTCCAGAAGTCTTCTTCTTTTTTACGTTTTGCTTTCTCAGCCTCATATGCTGCGTTCTGACGTTCGTACTCGTCATGCTTTTGTTTCACTTCTTGAATCTTTTCTTTCAAGCGGTTGGCAGAACCAGAGATACTTACATCCTCGCTTGCTGCCAAATCACAGAAGTTGATGGCGTCAACAAACTTCTTGGTTGAAGCGTAGATTTGAGCACGTACAAGGTTGGCACGACCGGAAACGGCTGGATTCAACTCAACTGCTTTGTCCAAATAAGTCAAGGCGCGTTCAGTCTCACTACTCTTTGTCAGTGCATTGGCAATCTTCAACGCAATGTTGGCCTTTGTGGCTTCTGTCTTGCAGAGTTCGATCGCCTTGTCGAAATATTGGACAGATTCAGTCAGGAGACCATCCTTGTAATATTTCTGTGCTATACCGATGGCAGATTCATAGCTTGGTTCGATGTTGTAGGCATATTCAGCAGCCTTAAAGTAAACGTCTGTTGTATCGCAGTCATTAGCAGCCAAAAGAACCAAAGCTGATTTTAGGTATGCCAAATTGTCTTTGTTCAATTCCACTTTCGGGCCGAAGATGGCGATAAGTTGTGCAGGATCTGCTGCCTTAGACTGTGCGAAAATCAATTCGATACGATTTAAAGTTGGGTCGTATTGAGCTACAATCTTCTGCGCTGCAGCGGGATCGCTGGCCTCATTCGCCAATCCAAGCATTTTCTGGCATGCTTCTTGGCTTTCCATATAATCCTTCAGGAATTGTTCGCGGAAACCATCATTGTTAGCCAAATATTTGTGATATGAGATTTCAAAGAATTTGTCCAAAACGAATCCCGGTACTTCTTTTGCACCTTCTGCATTGATCAAGTCGATACCCTTACGGAACATAACATACGCAGTGTCGAGAGAATAATTGTCAGCTACGCCTGCTCCATAGTAAGCATAGTCGAAAGCTTTACGGGCAAGGATGTCGCCTCTTGTAGCACGCTTGCTGACTTTAGTGAAAGAGTTCAAGGCTTCCATGTTCGCCAAACGAGTTTCATACAAACTCATTAGCTCGTTGAAATATTCTTTCTTCTTTGTCATGTCTTGTTCTTTTACCAATACATTGGCAAGAATGGCAGCACCATAAGCATAAGTACTTACTTCTGCACAAGGTGCTTTGGTCAATACTGCTTTCCAAGGCTCGTATGCATTTTGGAAATCATTGGCTTTGTAATAGTCCTTGTAAAGAACGATGTTACCCAGTGTGCTGATACTGTCATCTCCGTGTCCGATACGGTCGTAAACTCTTGTTCCCTCGTACTGAGCCATAGATGACAGGCTGACAGCGATAAAGCTAAAAGCTGCGATGATTCTTGTAAATTTCATTTTACGTTTTTTTATTTAGATGTTATTATTCTTTCAATTATACTATCCATTGTGCAAAATTACAAAATATTTTCGTCGGTAGGGTAGCATAAGACATAAAAACTCCTAATAAATGCAACCTATACCTTATTATATTATTAAATAATGTTGCATGTATTAAAATCTTTTATGAAAATGAGATGAACTTGATGTCCTTTGAAAATATTTTCGCAATTTTGTATGGAAATATAGAAATTAGCCCATTTAAGAGTAGAGAACGTATTTATAATAACTAAATAAAATAAGAAATGAAAGCATTACACACAGATTTGGCACCGGCAGCTATCGGACCGTACAGCCAGGCGATTGAAGTGAACGGATTTATTTTTGCATCAGGTCAGCTGCCTATTGATCCTGCTACAGGTGAGTTTGCCGAAGGTGGAGTTAAAGAGCAGACCCGTCAGTCTTTGACCAATGCGTCTCGTATTCTTGAGTCGGCAGGCGTGGATTTGTCACATGTGGTGAAAACAACCGTATTCTTGGCAGATATGGCTGATTTTGCAGCAATGAATGAAGTGTATTCCTCCTTCTTTAAGGCACCATTTCCCGCACGTTCAGCGGTAGCAGTAAAAGCACTTCCTAAAGGTGCCTTGGTGGAAATAGAATGTATCGCAGCCAAGTAAATTGATAGGATATAAAGACAAAGGTTCCTTTAATAACTGTCGTAATGAGTTATTTCAGGAGCCTTTTTTGTATAGTTCTCCTCGTAGATGTTACATAGTTTGTAGGCTTCAGCTACTTGTCTTTCGCTGGTCATCTTGCATTCGCAGATAATAGGATTTTTCATCCATTGCATGAATTTTCCGTGTTTGCAATCCAAACATCTCACCATTTTGTCTTTATTGACAGCCATATACTTTGTGTTAAGTCTTTCTGATACAAAAATACTAAAAAAACTAAAAAGATAATTTTAGATGTCGTGATTTTTTAAAAATGCGGTAATGATTCAGTAATTTTGTTGTCTTGGCATGGTTTTTGATAAAATTATAGTGAAAAGTTTAATATTATAAAATATGTATTGGATAATTTTTATTGGTATTGCACTGGCTAGTTGGTTGGTACAGAGTAATTTGAAAAACAAGTTTGAGAAGTATTCTAAGATGCCTCTCACTAATGGAATGACCGGTCGGGACGTAGCGGAGAAAATGTTGCGTGATAATGGGATTTATGATGTTAAGGTGATGAGCACACGAGGCTCTTTGACCGATCACTATAACCCGACTGATAAAACCGTTAATTTGAGTGAGGATGTTTATAGTTCGTGTAGTGTGGCAGCTGCTGCTGTTGCAGCGCATGAATGTGGTCATGCCGTACAGCATGCACATGCTTATGGTCCTTTGACCCTGCGCAGCGCATTGGTTCCTGTAGTTTCATTCGCTTCCAATTGGGTGAGCTGGATTTTGCTCATTGGAATGTTAGCGATTGAGACATTCCCACAAATCTTATTATTTGGAATAGGTCTGTTTGCCCTTACTACTATTTTTAGTTTTGTGACATTGCCTGTCGAGATAGACGCCAGTCGACGTGCTGTGAATTGGATGACAGATTCGGGAATAGTGAATTATAATAATCGTGGTGCTGCAGTCTCAGCTCTGCGTTCTGCAGCTTATACTTATGTTGTGGCTGCATTGGGTTCATTGGCTACATTGATGTATTATGTGATGATCTATATGGGTCGTCGTGATTAGTTAAAGATGATGTTGTTAGATATATTGTTATTGGTGGTCGGTGCCGCATTGGTTTTATTTGGTGCTGACAAATTGACCGATGGTGCTACAGGTTTGGCACGTCGTTTCAATATCAGTGAGATGGTAATCGGTTTGACGGTAGTGGCATTTGGAACGTCATTGCCCGAATTTGTGACCAGTTTTGTGTCTACGTTAAAAGGTAGTGCAGATATTTCCATGGGTAACGTTGTGGGAAGTAATATTTTCAATACTTTGTTTATCGTAGGTTCTGCAGCGGCGGTAAGTCCTATTGTCATCAGTAAGGCTACTGTACAAAAAGATATTCCTTTTGCATTGTTGGCATCGCTGATGTTGGTGGTTGTTTCAATGGATGTTTTTTTTGATGGTGCATCTTTAGATGTATTGTCTCGTACAGATGGTGTAGTCCTTTTGGGATTTTTCTCCATTTTTATGGCATATACGATGTTTATGGCTCGTAATACAAACGTTATTGATACGCAATCAAGTAGTGATGATTTGGTGGTTCAAATGCCTTATTGGCGCATATCTCTTTATGTTATATTGGGATTGGTCGGTTTGGTATTTGGTGGTGACTTGTTTGTTGATTCCGCTTGTAGTATTGCTCTTAACCTGGGCATCAGTGAAACAGTAGTAGGATTGACCATTGTAGCAGCAGGAACATCGTTGCCGGAGTTGGCGACCTCTATTGTTGCAGCTCGAAAGGGTAGTTCAGCCATTGCCATAGGTAATGTGGTAGGAAGTAATATTTTCAATATATTCTTTGTAATGGGTATCTGTGCTACCATATCACCGATGAATGTTGGTAATATAGGGCATCTTGACTTGTATTTACTTATTGCCAGTGTACTATTGCTTTGGATGTTCTCTTGCAGTAGTTTGAAGATTAAACGTTGGGAAGGTGCGACATTGATGGCTGTCTACGTGGCGTATGTGGCGTACTTGGTATTCAAGTCTACCGTCGTATAGGAATAACTTTTTTGAATTTTGACGAAAAAAAACACCCTTTCGTTTGCAAGTTTGAAGAAAAGGATATACCTTTGCATCGCAATTGAGAAAGCACCGCAAGGTGAAGGCTCAAGCACGGTAAGGAAGTGTGGGTGAGTGGCTGAAACCACCAGTTTGCTAAACTGACGTGCGGGTAACCGTACCGGGGGTTCGAATCCCCCCGCTTCCGCAAAACAATGGCGCTTTCGTCTAGCGGCTAGGACACATGCCTCTCACGCATGTAACACGGGTTCGATTCCCGTAGGCGCTACAAAAAATGAGCAACTTGAGTTGCTCATTTTTTTTTGGCATTCTGCTATTTCACTACAATTTTTAATTTTCCGGATTTTAATCCTTTGGCTTTTGCAGTGAGGGTAATTTCTCCCGATGTTCCATTTTCTTGTATGATAGCAGTCATCATACCATTGAATACGTGCATCTGAGGTAGATGGAATAGTTCAAGGTTGGTGGGGTCACCATTTGCTCCAGCTCTGTATTTTCCCGCGCCTTTGACCTCAAAGCGAACGAGATGTTGGGCATTGGGGCAGAGACGTCCTTGTTGGTCTACTATGCGAACAGTGATGAAAGACAAATCCTCAGTACCGGCGTTCAGCGCTCTGTTTTCTTCTGTTACCAATTCAATCGCATAAGGTTTACCGGCGGTTTCCACGACTTTTTCCATGCACGAATTGCCATCCTTGTCGTAGGCGACAGCACGTAGAGTACCCGGTTCATACTTCGTATCCATCCACATGTGTCTGTAGCGTTTCTGTCGTGTGAGTGAGTGGCGACTATCGTTGTTCTCCGTTTCGTCAATTCCTATATTCAAATCTTTTGTGCGTTTGCCTTGGCTTTTACCGTTGATGAATAATTCTACGGTTGGATAGTCGCTATACACGAAAACGGGGGTTGTTTCTCCTTCTCGACCTTCCCAGTTCCAATGAGGTAGGATGTGTAAAGTATGCTCTTTCTTGTTCCAATGACTGCGGTATAGGTAATAGCGATCCTTTGGTAGTCCCGCCAGATCAATGATGCCGAAGAGGGAGGAATGGCTGGGCCAATTTGTGTAGTAGGGGGTGGGTTCACCTAAATAATCAAATCCGGTCCATACAAATTCGCCCATGCCGTATGGCAGGTCTTCATAAAGGATAAAGTTGTCTTCCGGTAAATCGCTCCAACTACAGTGTTCTAAGTCGTATGAAGACGATTGATGGTCGTCATACATAGCCATAGAGCGACGTTCTACGGGAAATTTGTAAACACCACGTGAACTAACGGTCGATGCAGTTTCGCTACCAAGGATCACTTCTTGTGGTAATCGCTTATAGGCTTCCTGTACCTTATGTGAACGGTAGTTCAGCCCAGGAACATCCATGTTGTGTGCAAATCCGTTTTTAAGGACAATGTCCACACGATCCATCCCCTGTGTACATGGTCGTGTCGGGTCTTCTCGGTGGAAGATGTCTTGAATGTGACGACTGATCTTACCGCCGTCTGCTGTACCTTGGTCTGGCACTTCATTACCGGTGCACCACATAACGACAGATGGATCATTACGATAACGTCTGACCAGATTGACAATGTCCTTTTCAATCCACTCCTTATAATATTTATTATATCCGTTAGTCACTTTTTTACATTTCCATTCGTCAAAACTCTCAGCCATGACCATCATACCCATTTCATTGCACAATTGAATGAGTTCGGGCGCAGGCATATTGTGTGATGTGCGATAGGCGTTGCTACCCATATCCTTGAGCAACCGTAACTGGCGACGGAATGCAGAGGTGTTAACTGCGGCTCCCAACGGTCCGAGGTCGTGGTGGTTGCAGGTCCCTTTGAAAGAGGTGCGTTTGCCATTCAGGAAGAATCCTTGATTGGGAACAACTTCAATGGAGCGGATACCAAATGTGGTATTATATACGTCGGTGGTCTTTGTTCCTTTTTTGATACTTGTCACTGCTTGGTAAAGATGTGGCGTTTCCGGTGACCATAGCTGAGGATTGAGTACCACCAGTTCCAATGTTTTTTGACCTTCCTTTGCATCATATTCTTCTAGTTCAGACACGCAACCTGCAACCGCATTTCCTTCGTTGTCAAATATTTCTGTTGATATGTCTATGTCTTTGTA
>JAGBUF010000274.1 GCA_017630975.1 Paraprevotella sp.
CAAAAAGGGGAATTTAAAACATTTACATTTGTTGTAAACAAACGAACACCGAAAATTTCGGAAAAAGAAGTGGTACGTATCAAACCACGTGAACACTCAAAACTCAATTGGGATGACAAACTAACACTTGAATTCAACGGACAAGCGCCACAATGTATAGCCATACAAATTGAACGCGACAACAAAGTACCCACTATTTTCTTGGCAGGCAACTCAACAGTGGTGGATCAAGATGAAGAACCATGGGCTAGTTGGGGGCAAATGATTCCAAGATTTTTTAATGAAAAAATATGCTTTGCGAATTATGCCGAAAGTGGCGAATCTGCCAATACCTTTATCGCCGCAAACCGATTAAAAAAGGCATTATCACAAATGAAACCGGGAGATTACTTATTGATGGAGTTCGGTCATAACGACCAAAAACAAAAAGGTCCCGGTAAAGGCGCATATTACTCTTTTGCCACAAGTTTAAAAACCTTCATAGATGAAGTTCGTCTTAAGGGCGGACATCCGGTACTGGTTACACCCACATGCCGACGTTCATTCAAGAATGGAATGATACAGAACACCCATCTTGACTTCCCTAATGCCATTCATTGGTTGGCTGAGAAAGAGGATATTCCCCTTATTGACCTACAAAAAATGACACGTATATTATTTGAAAGTTTGGGCGAAGAAAATAGTAAAAAAGCCTTTGTTCACTACCCTGCAGGAACATTTCCCCATCAGGCAAAGGCTTTCGCAGACAACACACATTTCAACCCCTATGGAGCATATGAGATTGCCAAATGTGTCATTGAAGAGATGAAACGTATCGGATTACCGATCACTGATTTTATTAAGGAAGACTACATTCCTTACCATCCGGCAACACCAAACAACCCAGACACATTCCATTGGGATGCGAGTCCTTTTATAGAATTAGAAAAGCCTGATGGCAATTAAATAAAATGCCCCAAAAGCTTTATACATTGACTTTTGGGGCACTTTATTTTTTAGAATCTATTCTCCAAATCGCTTTTAATTGGTTCGCAATTGGGTACGCACCGGTTTAAAGCCATCACCTTCTGTAATCAAAGTAATTTCTCCCGGCGTTCTACCTGCACGCAGAATCACAAGAGCAGTGCCTCTAAACAAATTACGTTCATTAGCAACATGCATTTCATCCGACACAATGTTCCCATTGTCGACAGCAACAATACGTGCGTCACCTTCAACTCTGAAACGCAGAGGGGTATTCTCTCCATATACACGACGGCCTTTACCATCAACTGCCGTGATGCGCAAATGTAACAAATCTAAACCATCTGCTTTCCATTCAGTTTTATCTGTCTCTGCTACTATTTTCTTTGCTTTTCCACTGGTTTCAATGCGGTGACGAGCCACAACCTTTCCATTGCGGCGACCCACAGCCTCAACATAGCCTGGCAAAAATTTGATACCATCCCATTTTAACTTATTGCGTCCTCTTCCCTGCAAGTTCTTCTTCACACCTTGACTCTTACCATTCACATAGACCTCTACCTCTTCACAATTGGTATATGTATATAGCGAAACGAGCTCACCATCCTTACGGTTCCAATGTTCGCTCATGTGAGCCGTTCCTACCTGTACACCATTCCACATCATCTCCACGTTATTATCCACCACACCTATGTGCACCACCGGTTCGTCTACGAACATACTCTTAAGCATGTATGCAATCGGTTTGGGTTGCAATGATATATCAAAAGCTCCTTGCGCCCAACCTTTTGCCGGCCATCCCCCGCTCTCGCCAAGATAGTCGATCTGCCCCCAATATGCTAAACCGAGCACCTTGTCCAAATCCATCTCGAACCAATTGGGGCCCATATTACTTGTATTCGCCTCACTCTGATAGAACATCATATGTGGGAATTTCTTGGAATCACCAGGGAAATACATATACCTATAATTATAGGAGGCAATGTCCGTTTCATGCACCAATGGTGCCGGCAGAGAGTCAGTATCCATATGTCTGCCACGTGGGTGCATCGCCACTGTCACCAGTCGAGTATCATCATATCGTTTCAGAAGTTCGCGCTGCATACGATAAGGCGTCACGCCCCAATCAGCATGTGGCAAGTTCCAATAAGTCTGCAATTCATTACCCAAACTCCAAAACACCACGCAAGGATGGTTCCTATCCCGTTTGATCCATTCGGGGATATCCTTCTGCCAAAGTTGCGACCATGGTGTTCGACCCCCACAATACTGATCAAGCCACTTATCATACAACTCATCCACCACCAATATACCATATTGGTCGCACAAATCCATAAAATCCTCACTGTACGGATTATGCGATGTACGGATATGGTTAACGCCGAACTCCTTCAACAATTGAATGCGTTTTTCTATGGCTCTTGGGTAAGCAGCAGCACCTAATGCACCTAATGTATGATGGTTAGCTATACCTTTCAACAATACTTTCTTACCATTCAGTTTCATACCATATTCAGGAGAAAACTCCAATTTCCTCACACCGAAACGCTCCATCACCCTATCTGCTACAGTGCCGTCCGGGCGATACAACACCACCTCTGCAGTGTATAAATGCGGATGTTCGCAATCCCACAATTGGGGGCGTATCAATTTCAATGTATCAAAACGATATTCGTATGTACTTTGACGACGTTTGAACTCTTGTACCTTGCGCACCACCTCTTTACCGTCTCCATCGACAATAACAAGCTCTGCCATGACAGGATGCCTATCATGACATGCCACCTCAACCTGAACGCAAACTTCTGCTTCTTCGGGAGAGACTTCGGGAGTAGTGATATAAAAAGGATGTCGCATCAAGTAGAGCTTCGGATCGGTCACTATCACATTGACATGACGAAACAATCCTCCTCCTGTATACCAACGTGAATTGTTCGGTTCACGTGTATCCGCTTTCACAGCTAATACGTTGGGGACATCGTATTGCAACATATTTGTAACATCTATTTCAAAGCCCACATACCCATAATCTGTTCCACCAATACGCTCTCCGTTCAGATAAACGTCGCCCACATACATGATTCCTTCAAAATCAATAACCACACGCTTGCCTTTCCATTCAGGATCAGGCACAAACGTCTTGCGATACCAACCAATACCCATTTCCTTAAATCCGCGGCTGCTCAGTCGACTACGCACATTCGCCCCCACATCACTATTGTCTGGACGCTCATCAGCCGACGGTGCTACCCAAGGCTGTTCTATTTGAAAATCGTGAGGCACATCCACCATACGCCACTCG
>JAGBUF010000275.1 GCA_017630975.1 Paraprevotella sp.
GGTATCATCCTCAATGATACGATCAACGCTATCACCATGGGCAATATATTCCAAACTGTCAATGCTTACATCTGAACAACGATTCCACATCTTGAGGAAAATATTGCGATAAAGCGATACTGCATCACCTTCAAGACGCATGTGCATATCTCTCCACTTACCAAATTCAGGTTTACCATGTATGTAGTAATCAGCTACATTCATTCCACCGGTATAAAGTACAAGTCCGTCAATAATAACTATTTTACGATGGTCACGATGAAATGCATGGTTGATCCATGGAAAGACAAGCGGGTCAAACTTATGGATTTCTATTCCGGCATCACGTAATCTTTGTATGTGTTCTTTTTTCAGGGGTTGGTCATTACTTCTATTCCCCCAATCATCAAAAATAATACGAACAACAACACCTTCATTTACTTTTTTACAAAGTAGGTCAAACAGCACATTTCCTATAGAGTCATTGCGGAAATTAAAATATTCTAAATATACATATTTCTGGGCTTTCTGAATCTCGTCGAACATCAGTTCAAACTTCTCTGCACCACTCGTTATCAGTTGTATTTTGTTGTTACCGGCAAACTGAATTCCTAACTCTTTTAAATCAACAATGGTCAGAGAATCACTATTCAACTCCTCAGCAACAACATATTGAGGACCTAAATAAAAAGAAAAACAAAATAAAAGAAGCAGGATATTACTTCGCATCAGCACCATTATCAACAAACGTTTTCATCAAAACATACAACTGAAATGGTCAACGACACCTAACAGATGTTTCTCATCATCAACAACCAACACCGTATGTATCTTGTTTTTATGCATAATAGACTGTATTTTGGCAATCTTGGTGTCCGGAGTTACACATTTGGGTGAGACAGTCATGACATCAGCAACCGGTACATTGAAGAATTTATCCTGTAGTCTTTCCATGGCACGACGCACGTCACCATCTGTAATCAATCCTTCAATTTTGTCATTCACCACTACGATGCCTAAACCCAATTTACCTTTACTGACATGTATGATGGCTTCGCCCAATTTCATGGAGGGCTCTATCACCGGCAAATCATTGCTTCGCATAACATCTCTTGCTGTTGCCAATAAGCGTTTACCCAACGAGCCACCCGGATGATATTGTGCGAAATCACTCGCATTAAAATTTCTAACCTTAATCAATGCACATGCCAAAGCATCCCCCATCACCAATGTTGCTGTACTTGATGAGGTTGGAGCTAAATTCAAGGGGCACGCCTCTTGATTAACCGCAACAGTTAAATGACTATTTGAATAGGTGGCTAACATTGATTCAGGGTTACCTGAAATACCTATCAGCGGAATATTATGTTCAAGAAGATAGGGAATAAAACGAAGCAATTCATCGGTTTGGCCTGAATTTGAAATGGCAATCACTACGTCATCTTTAGTCATCACACCTAAATCACCATGAAACACATCAAGAGGATTGATAAAAAAAGCAGGAGTACCGGTACTGGACAATGTAGCTGCCATCTTGGCTCCAACGTGCCCACTTTTGCCTACACCTGTAATAATTATTTTTCCTTTACATTCATATATAATCTCTACTGCCTTATCAAAATTTTCATCCAACTGTGGAATCAAATTCAATATGGCCTGTGCTTCATCCTGAAAACACTTTACTGCTATGTCTTTCAAACTACTCATAACAGGGATTTAATAACATTCTCCAATTCATCCAACTGCAACATATTTGGTCCATCGCTGAGTGCTTCATCCGGGTTAGGATGAACCTCAAAGAAATAACCATTCGCACCAAAAGCTTTGGCTGCTAATGCCATTGCAGGAACAAACTCACGATTACCACCGGTCTTTCCGCCGGCTGCACCCGGTCGCTGTACAGAGTGCGTACAATCCATAATCACTCTTGACGTGATGGATTTCATGTCGGGGATATTACGAAAATCGACCACTAAATTATTATATCCATAAATATTTCCACGCTCAGTCAGCCATACTTCTTTCGCACCTGCCTCAATCGCTTTTTCTACCGGATATTTCATATCAACGCCTGAAAGGAATTGGGCTTTTTTGATATTCACCACCTTACCGGTCTTAGCAGCAGCGACCAACAAATCCGTCTGACGACATAAAAATGCAGGGATTTGCAGGACATCTGCTATTTCCCCTACCGGTTGAGCCTGAACACTCTCATGTATATCCGTCAATACCTTCAAGCCATATTTTTGTTTGATATCGTTCAACATCAACAAACCTTTCTCCATTCCTGGTCCACGAAAAGAGGATATTGATGTACGATTGGCCTTATCAAATGATGCCTTGAAATAGATTTCAATTCCTAAATTCTTTTGTATTTCAACCAATTTACAAGCAACTTGTTCAAGTAATTCCATGGATTCAATAACACATGGACCTGCAATAAAAATAGGCTTCATATCTATACAACGTTATTTATATGCAAATATATGTAAATTAATTTTAACAGCACGCCAACAGACTTAAAAAAGCACTCTTAACTTCCGATTATACTGGACAGTATGGGACGTATACCACTGACAAAACATTCAACGGCTATCACCATCAAAATCAACCCCATCAGACGCATCATCACATTATTTCCGGTTTCACCTATATATCTTGTCAAACGTGTTGAAGCACTCAATATAAAGTAAGCAGACAAATAGACCAAAAGAATGACTATGACCAAAGTGATCTTCAAGTCAAAAGTCTGCGCCTCCTGCATTAACATAATGGCATTGGCAATGGCACCGGGACCGCATAACATCGGTATGGCCAAAGGGGTTACAGTGATATCGTCGACATATTCCTTTATTTCTTCATCCTTTAATTTTACAGATGTGTATTTTGCCTGTAGCATATCATAACCTATTCGGAAAATGATAAATCCACCTACTATTCTAAAACCATCGGTTGATATACCAAAGAATTTAAACAGAAACTGTCCTGCCAATACAAAAAGTATCAACGTAATACAAGCAATGATCGAGGCTTTTTTTACAATAGCACGACGTGCCTTCTCATCCATTGAATGTGTCATCGTAAGGAAGACCGGCATCATACTCAACGGATTTGTAATGGTGAACAATGAAGTGAAGCACAAAAGCGCAAAAGGAAAAACAACATCCATAGTAATTTACTTTAGTAATTAAAACAATAGCCATCCGGCAATACCACTCATACAAATAAGTTTTATAGGGCTTATTTTATACACATGACTACCAATAAAAGCAAAGAGAAATAGGAAAATGCTTATATAAAATTGCCACGGATAGTCGGGTGTGGAAAAATTCTCTGGTGTCAACAAGAAAAGTGTTGCTGCTGCCATCAATGACACAACAGCCGGGCGCAATCCCTCAAATACACTTTCAACCGTCGGATGATCCTTATATTTGATAAAATATTTACTGATTACAATCATAAGTATCAACGACGGAAAGACGACTGCTAATGTTGCTGTCATACTTCCTAATACAGCCCAAAATGGACCATAACCGGCATTTAAGACAGTTGTATAGCCAACATAAGTTGCTGAATTGATTCCTATTGGACCCGGAGTCATTTGGCTGATAGCAACAATATCTGTAAATTCACCACTTGTCAACCAACCATAACGGTTTACAATTTCTCCTTGTATTAACGATATCATCGCATATCCGCCACCAAAACCGAACAATCCAATTTTGATGAAGCTATAGAACAATTTAAGATACAACAATATCATTTCTCTTACTTATTTTCTGTATTATCAATTGGTCTTATAAAATGACCATATAAAAAGCCACCTACACCCGCTAACAAAATAATATATATGGGTGAAACACCGAAAAGCCATATCAGCAATGCACCGACTATAGGTATCCAGAAATTTGTTACCGTGATTTTTGCTGCTTTAGCCATTTTGAATGTAGGCGCTGCGATCAGTGCCACTACAGCGGGACGTATTCCTTTGAATATGCTTTCTACTGTCTTGTTTTCCTTGAAATTTTGGAAAAACAGAGCAATTCCTAATATAATAAGGAAAGAAGGCAAAATGGTCCCTAAGGTGCACACAATACTCCCCCATACCCCCTTCAGTTTATAGCCAATAAAAATACTCAAATTGACCGCAAAAATACCCGGACAACTCTGAGCTATAGCCATCAAGTCCAGAAATTCTTCACGATCAACCCACCGATATTTATTGACTACATCTGCTTCAATTAAAGGCACCATCGCATAACCACCACCAATGGTAAACAGTCCTATACGAAAGAATGTCTTGAAACAAGTCCAAAATATATTTTCCGGCATAGAATTAGTAATCATACAAACGAAGAAAGCAATGCAAGAAGATTGCTTCAAACATTGCTTTCTTAAAGTCTAATTATTTTTTCTGATTTTCTATCCAAACTCTAGCATTGACAAACGCCTCCATCCATGGAGTTATCTCGTCTGTTTTGCGATCAGCAAGATACCATGCGTTCTGCCACGGGAATATAGCACGTTCCAAGTGTGGCATCATTGCCAAATGACGACCATCGGCACTACAAATACCTGCTACGCTGTAATCAGAGCCATTAGGATTTGCCGGATACTCATCATAAGAATATTTAGCAATCACATTATATTTATCCTCAGGATACGGCAGACTGAACTTTCCTTCTCCGTGAGCCACCCATATACCCAACTTATTACCGCTTAACGAACCAAACATAACACTACGGTTCATCGGAATCGTCAAACCAACATAACAAGATTCGAATTTGTGAGAATCATTATGGAGCATGTGAGCCTTCTTCTCAAATTCAGGATTGATCAAATCCAACTCAACCATCAATTGGCAACCATTACAGATACCTAAAGAAAGAGTATCTTTACGAGCATAGAAATTGTCAAGAGCAGCTTTTGCCTTCGGATTATACAAGAATGCTCCTGCCCATCCCTTGGCTGAACCCAAAACGTCAGAGTTAGAGAAACCTCCACAGAATACAATCATATTGATATCTTCAAGTGTCTCTCTACCTGTAATAAGATCGGTCATGGTGACATCCTTAACATCAAATCCTGCCAGATACAATGAGTAAGCCATTTCACGCTCACCATTCGTACCTTTTTCTCGAATGATAGCGGCCTTAATTCCTGAAGGAGTTCTGCGATCGGGATTCAGACCAAATTGTGACAACTTACCGGTAAATTCCTTATTGAATACCATTTCAAGCGGTTGCATCTTATAGTTCTCAAAACGTGCCTTTGCACAACCATTCATGCTCTGCTTTCTATCCAACAGGTAGGAAGTACTATACCATACATCACGCAAATAATCAATTCCGAATTGATATTCAGCGCCATCTTTCTTCACTTGAATCAAACGCTCTGAGGTCGGTACACCTAATTTAATATAAGCAACTCCGGCTTCATCTAACACTTTCTTGAAGGCTGCTTTATTGCTGTCGGCAATTTGTACTACAATACCAGGATTTTCAGACATCAAAATCTTCACAATGTCAGCGTTTTTGAACTGATCCAATTCAACTTCGATACCTCCTTCTGTATTAGCGAAACACATTTCAAGCAATGTCACAATCATACCACCGGCAGAGATGTCATGTCCTGCTAAAATCAATCCTTCATTGACCAATGTCTGCACTGCATTGAAAGCATCACGGAAATATTCCGGGTTCTTACATGTCGGTACATCAGAGCCCACCTTATTCAAAGATTGTGCAAAAGCAGAACCTCCTAAGCGCAAATCATCAAAACTGAAGTCAATGTGATAGAAAGAACTCTTTTCGTCATTCACCATGACCGGAGAAACTACTTTCTTCACATCACTTACCTCTCCTCCTGCACTTACAATAACTGTTCCCGGAGAAATAATCTTCTCTCCATTGGGGTACTTTTGGCTCATTGAAAGCGAATCCTTACCGGTTGGTACATTAATTTGCAATGCACAACAGAAATCAGAAAGTGCTTTAACACCTTTATACAAACGTGCATCCTCACCTTCCTGAGAACGGCATGGCCACATCCAGTTAGCAGACAAAGATATGCTGTCCAAACCTTCACTGAATGGTGCCCAAACAATATTTGTCAGGGACTCAGCTACTGATAGTACGGAGCCGGCAGCAGGATCAGCCAATCCGGCTTGAGGAGCATGACCGATGGCTGTTGCAATACCCGCCTTTCCTCTATAATCCAATGCTACAACTCCACAGTCGCTCAATGGTAATTGAATTTCACCTTGGCATTGCTGACGAGCAACTTTTCCAGTCACTGAACGGTCCACCTTATTTGTCAACCAATCCTTGCAGGCTACCGCCTCAAGTTGTAATACACGAGTAACATACTCATTCAGTTTTGTTACATCATACTTCACATCCTCATACGTGCGTGTAACAGTTTTATCATGCATGTATGTTTTCGGACTATGTCCAAACATTTGTGCCACATCCAAGTCAAATGGACGCACTCCATCAGCTTGCTGGAATGCAAAATGGGCATCACCGGTTGTTTCACCAACCACATACATCGGTGCTCTTTCACGTTCAGCAATCTTTCGAACATGTTCAATATGTTCTTCTTGAATCAACAATCCCATACGTTCTTGTGACTCATTGGCAATGATTTCCTTTGATGAAAGAGTTGAATCACCTACAGGCAATTTTGACATATCTATCAAACCACCACATTCTTCCACTAATTCGGAAAGACAATTCACATGACCGGCAGAACCATGATCGTGGATAGAAACCACCGGATTAACCTCCTCCTCACACAAAGCACGGATAAGGTTATTGGCTCTCTTTTGCATTTCGGGATTTGCACGTTGAACCGCATTCAACTCGATACCGGAAGAGTATCTACCGGTGTCAACAGATGATACAGAACCTCCACCTAATCCAATACGGTAATTATCGCCACCGACAACCACCACTTTATTACCTTTTTGTGGTACTCCTTTCAAACAGTCGCGCTTGGTTCCGTAACCAAC
>JAGBUF010000276.1 GCA_017630975.1 Paraprevotella sp.
GGGTGTGCATAGATGAACATCTGAACGAGAGCGATGATGCCTTGGATTATTCAGACAAGACATTCTTTGAAACCAATGGCGGGTTTGGGTTGTTTGCCGACAGAGATGAAGATGGTAAATACAAAATGGCATTTATCCATCCCGACACATCCGGAAATCCAACGACAACCGTTACTGATATTGTAGTCGACCCTGACACCTACTACCATTATACTTTAAGTCATATCCACTCACAAGGGTTATGGAAACTGACAGTCATCGGTCCTGACGAACAGATAATGGATGCTTACATTACAGCAGGAACTGTTGCGAATCAAAAAGACCAGTCTATTATCTTCGGAAGAAGATTCACAAACGAAAGCACCTATTTTATGCGCGGTTTCATGGACGAGATTCGTTGGTGGAACAAGGCACTCACTGAAAAAGAAATTCTAAAAAATTATGGACATCCGCTTGCCGGTACAGAGGCTGGCTTGCTTCTCTATTATCCGTTTGATGAAAATATTCCTAATCCCAAAACGGCATACGATTATTCCAAAACCTCCGATGTCGCTAATGAATCACATGGTGAGATTCTCATCGGAGCACAACCGAGCGACAAAGTTCCTTCTATAGAACAATTCAGCTTATATGCCATAACAGATGAGTTCGGCAATTACACGTTGCGTGGTGTTCCTATCACCAGCGAAGGTGTCAATTATTATATCACACCCACCAAAGGTGTACATCGTTTCACTCCGGAAAGGACCACCCGATTCATCTCTGCCAACTCCTTGATTCATGACAATGTTGATTTTACCGATACGTCCAGTTTCCCCGTCAGCGGAAAGGTGTATTATAAAAACACTTTGCATCCGGTGTCAGGAGTCACTATCAAGGTGGATGGAGAAATCACCATGAGTAGCGAGGGAGAAATCTCCGTTACTGACGAAAACGGTGAGTTTACCATCAGTGTACCCGTCGGCGACCATTACATTTCTTTGGAAAAAGAGGGGCATAGCTTTGAGAACGATGGATTCTATCCGGCTAAGGTGAACGGCGAGATACAAACGATGAACTTTGATAGAGAAATCAAGAATCTCACGTTCAACGATATGACCACAGCTGTTGTAGTGGGTCGTGTCAGTGGCGGTAAAGTGGAACACGGTAAAGCACTCGGTTTCGGTATCGGCAAGGCCAATATAGGCAAGGCTGTCATCCAGCTCACCACCGGTTATGACATGAACATGATTACGGACCCGAACACAGGTGATTATAGTTATAACCTTGACACTTTGTTCTATGGGTTGGCTTCAGACAGCGTACAACATTGTAAGGCATACGCAGGAACGACGAACGAAGACGGCGTCAGGACCATTACGATTGAGACCGACCCCGAAAACGGAGAGTTCGCTGTATTATTGCCACCGGCAGAATACAAAGTGACTTATGCCACTATTCCGGCTACGGGTTATAAGTTTGAGGACTTGCCCAACATCAACGTACGCGTAGGAAAGGAGTTCCTGAAGACTGACTCCATATTGAACGATACTACGTTCAAATATTTTAATTACCACGCTTCCCTTAAACTGAACCAACGTAACAATTGCGTTCTGGAAGTGTCTGATCAAGGAACAAATTGCGCAGCATTTGGAGAAGAATTTTGGGCAAATCCTAACAAATCAAAGGAATATCATACTTCCAAAGACTCTGTTACCATTTTCACGGTAGCAAAGAACGGGGATATAACTTATCTGTACAACTACCCCATTTATTTCCAATTGGGCGATTACAAATTGGACCTTTACAGCTACGAGCAATATGTCAATATGGATGACCCCAAAAATCCTCAATATGACAAAGTCCCCAACAAAGAAGCATTGGTGACTATCAACAATGAATTTGGTGATGGAGTTGTAGTGGGTAAAGATGGTACTATCCTGCAAAAATCAGAAAGAGAAGTGGTGCTGGACAATTTAGGACGAGGCACTTATCATTTCAAAGGCGGACTGCCCAATATACAAGGAGACTATACCTTGAGCATGAACATCAGCTATGAAGTGGACGGCAACACTTTGGCATGGAGTGAAAACGGCAAATTCAAAGCCATCCTGTTAGGAGCGCTGCCTACCGGTAACAATTTTGTGACTAAAGGTCCGGACAAAGTACTCGGCATACTTCGTGACCCTCCGGGCAGTAATTCCTATACCCGTTGGGAGAAAGGTCATACCATCACAAATGGTTGGAAAACATTTGGAGATTTTTCATACGATGGCGCTTTTCATGGAAGCACTAATTTAGGTGCAAGCGTACAAAGTTATACAGGTGTTGCCGGTATCGGAACGGTTATGAGTATGGATGCTTATGTAAAACTCAGCGGAGGTTTAGACGTTAATTATACCTTCAATAGCGACAATACAGAAACAACAAAAGTGACGCTATCCGAAGCTATAAGTACCTCCAATAGTGATAGCTATGTAGGCGGTATGGCAGACATATTCGTTGGAACCGGCACGAATATGACCTTTGGTGAGGCACGTGCTGTAGATTTCATTATGAATGCAGATAGCACTTCCTGTACTCTGGGATTGAAGGAAACGATGACCATGGGAGAAGAATTTACCACCTCCTTCCAATACACGCAATCGTACATTGAAACGAATGTCATCCCGAACCTCAAGAAATTGCGCAATGCAAAACTGTTGCCAAAAGATTCTCCGGAGGAAAACAACACCAATGGGTTTATCTACATTTCAAAACTGGAAGAAACTAATCCACTTTATGGAAGTAGCAACTATGATAGTAACGTTTGGGGAGATGATGCTATTGTATGGGATCCAAATGATTTAGATAAGAGTTATAATGGTCCCAGCTACAAGATTATCCCTCCTAAGAGCTCTAACCTAAATCAGAAAAAC
>JAGBUF010000277.1 GCA_017630975.1 Paraprevotella sp.
ATCTTTGATGGCTTCCCACGTACGATAGCGCAAGCAGAAGCCTTGAAAGTGATGTTGGCTGAACGTGGTCATGACATGGGTATGATGATTGAGTTGGTGGTGGACGAAGATACCTTGATGGCTCGTTTGTTGAATCGTGCCATCGAGCAAGGACGTGCAGATGATAACGAAGAAACCATTAAGAAACGTTTTGCAGTGTACCACAACCAGACAGCACCGCTTGCTGAATGGTTCGAAAAGGAAGGTCTGCGCCACACCTTTGATTGGAAGGGCTCCAAGGAACTGATGTTGGAAGAGATTTTCACAGCAATAGAAGCAGAAAATAAATAAGAAGATATGGCAGAGTCCAATTTTGTAGATTACGTTAAAATATATTGTCGTTCAGGAAAGGGAGGTCGTGGCTCCATGCACATGCGTAGAGCGAAATATGTGCCCAATGGTGGTCCTGACGGAGGTAATGGCGGTCGCGGAGGAAATATTTACCTGCGTGGAAATCGTAACTATTGGACTCTGTTGCACTAGCGTTACGATCGCCATGTATTTGCCGGTCATGGTGAGAATGGGTCAAAAGCTCGTTCGTCTGGCAAGGATGGTGAAGATAAATATATTGATGTGCCATGTGGTACAGTGGTGTATAATGCCGAAACAGGACAATATATTTGTGATGTGACGGAAGACGGTCAAGAAGTGATGTTGCTCAAAGGTGGTCGTGGAGGATTGGGAAACTGGAATTTCCGTACGGCTACCAATCAGGCACCTCGTTATGCTCAGCCCGGTGAACCGATGCAGGAACTTACGGACATCATGGAGTTGAAACTGTTGGCTGATGTCGGATTGGTGGGCTTCCCCAATGCCGGTAAATCCACGCTGTTGAGTGCTGTCTCTTCGGCACGTCCGAAAATTGCCAATTATCCTTTTACTACTTTGGAACCCAGTTTGGGTATTGTTTCCTATCGTGACAATCAGTCATTTGTCATGGCTGATATACCCGGAATTATAGAGGGAGCAAGTGAAGGCAAGGGATTGGGGTTGCGTTTCCTTCGTCATATCGAGCGAAATTCACTATTGCTTTTTATGGTCCCCGGCGATACTGATGACATCCGTAAGGAGTATGAGATATTGCTCAATGAGGTGGCGACTTTTAATCCTGAGTTGATGGACAAACAAAGGGTACTCGCCATTACCAAGAGTGATTTGTTGGATGAAGAGTTGATGGACATGCTGTCCGAACATCTGCCGGATGTTCCTCATGTGTTCATTTCTTCGGTAACCGGTTTTGGTATTTCGCAGTTAAAGGATATTATATGGAAGGAATTGAACAGTGAAAGCAACAAGCTGCAAGCCATTACCGACCAAGGAAGAATCGTACATAAGAACAAAGACTTGAGTTTCTTGCAAGAAGAACTGAAGGAAATGGGAGAGGACGAAGAAATCGTATTCGTAGATGAAGAAGAGATAGAAGACTTCGAAGATTTTGAATACGAAGAGGATTGGGATGATGAACCTCAAGAGCCATAAGATATGATAACACCCCATGTGTTGGAACATGACTTCGGTGAACGGGTAAGAGCGTTCAGCACCATGAGAATGGTTGGTTTCAGCAAGGGGCAGTATGCAACATTCAATGTCAATCCGTTTTGTGGTGACGACAGTGATGCTGTGGCAGGAAACAAAAGATTGTTGTGCTCTACTTTAGGAATAAAGGAGCAATGTTTAATTATACCGCATCAGACGCACGAAACAAATTCGCTGTGTATTGATGCGGATTTCTTATCCCAGTCCGATGAAAAGCAAGCGTCATTGCTTGAGGGGGTTGATGCGGTAATGACCGATTTAGAGGGAGTGTGTGTGTCCGTCTCTACTGCCGATTGTGTACCGGTCCTTCTATATGATACTGAGCATCATGCAGTGGCAGCTGTGCATGCAGGTTGGAGAGGTACTGTGGCGCGAATTGTCAGTAAAGCATTGCTGACAATGATAAGAAAGTACGGAACTGATGCATCTTGTGTGAGAGTCGTAATAGGACCAAGTATTTCTGTCGATGCGTTTGAAGTAGGCGATGAGGTGTATCAGACATTTGCAGATGCGAAATTCCCGATGGAAACAATCGCCTTGCGTTATCCGGCAAGTGGTGGAGCAGGTGAGAAATGGCATTTGGACTTGTGGGAGGCCAATCGTCATTTGTTGTTGGAGGCGGGTGTGCCGGATGAGCATATCAAGGTTTCAGGGATATGCACTTACCGACAATGTGAACAATTCTTTTCTGCCCGTCGCTTGGGTATCAAATCCGGAAGAATTCTTAACGGAATCATGATAAAGAAATAAGGCGCTCATCTGAACGCCTTATTCTGTTAATGGATTTTATTTTTTATGTCTATTCGCTCTTCTTTGACGAATTTCCGCTTTCATCTTAGCTGCTCCGGAACCATGTGCTCCGGTGATGTACGCTTTCTTCTTGGCTTTGGTTTTTACTTTTCCATTATTGGAAGAGGCTGATTTCTTGCCTCCGCCTGAAAAAACAATGCCACCTGTGATGACAGCGTCAATATCATCTCCTCCGTATTGTTGTGCCATAAATCACTGATTAATGATGGAACAAACGCACACCGGTAAATGCCATGGCAATACCGTACTTGTCGCAAGTTTCAATAACATGGTCGTCACGTACGCTGCCGCCTGCTTGTGCCACGTATTCCACGCCACTCTTGTGGGCGCGTTCAATGTTGTCACCGAATGGGAAGAATGCGTCAGAACCCAATGAAACCTTGGTGTTTTGTGCAATCCATGCCTTCTTCTCCTCAGCAGTGAGCGGTTCCGGCTTTTCGCTGAAGAATTTTTGCCATTCTCCGTCTGCCAAAACATCCATATAATCCTCACTGATATAGATGTCGATAGTGTTGTCGCGGTCCGCACGGCGGATTTTCTCCACAAAAGGCAAGTTCATCACTTTTGGATGTTGACGTAACCACCAGATGTCAGCCTTGTTGCCGGCTAAACGTGTACAGTGGATACGACTTTGTTGTCCTGCACCAATGCCGATGGCTTGACCGTCTTTCACGTAGCAGACAGAATTACTTTGAGTATACTTCAATGTGATAAGGGCAATCATCAAGTCACGTTTTGCCTCTTCGGGGAAGTTTTTGTTTACTGTCGGTATGTTCTCAAATAAAGCAGGGTCGTTCAGTTGTATTTCATTGCGTCCCTGTTCAAATGTGATGCCATATACTTGCTTGCGCTCAATGGGCTCAGGACGGTAGTTGGTGTCAATCTTGATAACATTGTATGTACCCTTGCGCTTGTCACGGAGGATTTCCAATGCCTCTTCTGTGTAGTCGGGAGCTATTACACCGTCGCTCACCTCACGCTTGATGAGTGTTGCTGTCACAGCATCGCAAGTGTCGCTCAATGCGATGAAATCACCATAACTGGACATGCGGTCGGCACCTCTGGCGCGTGCGTATGCACAAGCGATAGGAGAGAGTGGTAAGGTGATGTCATCCACAAAATATACTTTCTTCAAAGTCTCGCTCAAAGGCAGACCTACTGCAGCGCCGGCAGGTGAAACGTGCTTGAATGATGCTGCAGAGGGAAGTCCGGTAGCTTCTTTCAACTCCTTTACCAATTGCCAACTGTTGAGGGCGTCCAGGAAATTGATATATCCAGGTTTACCATTCAGTACTTCAATAGGCAATTCCCCCTCGGTCATATAGATTCTTGAGGGTTTTTGATTCGGATTACATCCGTACTTTAAAGCTAATTCTTTCATATTCAATGTAAAATTATTGGTGGAGCTGGAGGGAATCGAACCCTCGTCCAAACAGGGAAACCATACGCTTTCTACACGCTTATCTCGGCCTTCGATTTTCGTGCGCCAACAAGACCCGAGCCACCCATTTGCGCCTTATCCTTTAAAATTTCATCGAACGTGCAAGGCCACGTCCAACTATCCCCGATTTAGCTGCACCACTGGGTCGGAATGCTTCGGAGCAACAGCTTCCGAGTGATGTCCCGTTTCAACACCTGGTGTCGAAATAAAGGTAATCTACTATACTTCGATTACGCAGCGAGAGCGTAGTTATTTTCGCCAGATAAATTCTTGGTAACTGAGATTATAGAGGAAATCACCGACCCTCTGCGTGCTTACGTACCATTCCATCCTGCTGTCAAATCCATGTCAACCCCAAGATGTACAATGCAAAGATAAGTGTTTTCTTTGAAAGACGCTCCTGTTTTATGGTAAAAAACGCGAAACACCGCCGTAAATCATAGGTTACTGCATTAAATTCTTGCTCACCCAAAAAAATAATGGTTATTTTGCAATAATTTTAAGATTTTTAAGTTTATAAGATAGTTATTATATAAGCGAACGGATAATATGGGTCAGGATACGGCTGATACGAGTATAAAAGATGGGATGAATATTGTGGAGCGAGCCATCAAGAGGTGTCTTGATATTGTGGGTGCTTGTTTTGGTCTGCTGCTACTATCTCCTCTCTTTCTATTGATTTATTTATTGTTGAAAAAACAAGGTTATGGCTCAGCCATCTTCAAGCAGGAGCGCATCGGATACAAGGGCGAATCTTTTTATATCTATAAGTTCAGAACGATGTGTGAAGAGGCTGAGGTGGATGGATTACCGCGTTTGGCGGAAAAGGATGATGTTCGTTTGACTCCCGTCGGCAAGTATTTGAGGGTATATCACTTGGATGAGCTTCCCCAATTATGGAATGTTTTGAAGGGAGATATGTCTTTTGTGGGTCCCCGTCCTGAACGTCGTTATTTTATTGATTTGATTCTCAATGAAACTTCCGATTATGAATATATCTATTTGATGCGTCCGGGTCTGACCTCCAAAGCAACATTGCATAATGGTTATACAGATACGATGGAGAAGATGCTGATTCGTCTACGAATGGATTTGAACTATTTAAATCGTCGGTCGTTGTGGTTGGATACAAAGATTATTTGTACCACAACGATTTACTTATTGACAGGAAAGAAATTTTAAGCAATTATGATAAAGAAAATATGTATTGCCTTGATGGCATTTGTGTTCGTACAGGTGGTAGTGGCGCAGTCCATGTCCGATGATCAAGTCGTGAAATATGTCATGGAGCAGAAAGAGAAAGGATTGGACCAGCAGGCCATTGCTGAGCAATTGGTAAGAAGAGGAGTTACACCTCAGCAATTGCAACGCATCAAACGTAAGTATGAAGCTCAGCAGCAACAATTGGGTGCGCAAGATCTTGTCGGTGGTCAAGTGCAAGACCGTAGTCGTACTATAACAGTGGGTGTAGGTCAAGTCCAGGAGGATGATGTGAAGTCGGGCAATGAGCAGATGAACGACGCCTTAGGATTTATGGATATAGACTCATTGGCATATTACCAGGATCAATTGATGGACACCAAACAGCAAGTCTTTGGTCGTAATATTTTCAATAATAAGATGCTGACTTTTGAACCGGCATTGAATGTACCCACACCTTCTGATTATCGTCTGGGTGCAGGCGATCAAGTGATCATTGATGTCTGGGGCGCATCGCAAACCACATTCAACGGGAATATTTCTCCTGATGGAACGGTGACATTGGAGGGAGTCGGCCCCGTCTCTTTGGCAGGAATGACTGTGGCTGAGGCCAATAAGAATTTGAAAAGACAATTGGGACAGTATTATGCTGATTCCGACATCAATCTGACAGTAGGACAAATCCGCAGCATCCAAGTACAGGTCATGGGCGAGGTGGTGACACCCGGAACTTATACGCTTAGTGCGCTTTCTTCTGCTTTCAATGCTTTGTATGCAGCCGGAGGTATCAATGAAATTGGAACATTACGTGACATCAAAGTGTATCGCCGCGGAAAGATTATTTCGACGATTGACGTATATGATTATATCTTGAATGGTAATATTGCCGGTGATGTTCGACTGGCGGATAATGACGTTATTGTTGTTGGGCCATACGATTGTTTGGTCAATATCGATGGTAAGGTAAAACGTCCGATGTATAACGAGATGAAAGAGTCTGAGAGTGTAGGACGTTTGTTGGACTATGCCGGAGGTTTCACCGGGGATGCATTCAGAGATAATGTCCGTTTGGTCAGAAAAAGTGGAAGAGAACATACCATTCATACAGTAGGAGAGTTTGAGATGAATGGTTTCCACCTCAAGGACGGTGATAGTCTGTATGTAGATGCAGTCATACCTCGTTTCTCCAATAAGGCAGAGGTGCGAGGGGCTGTATTTCATCCCGGCATGTTCCAAATGGATGGCGATATCCAGACTGTTCGTCAGTTGATTAAGGCTGCAGACGGATTGCGTGAGGATGCATTTGTGACGCGTGCAGTGATGCACCGTCAAAAGGATGACCTGACATTTGAGATGCTGCCGGTAGATGTTAAAGGCATCATGGAAGGTACTGTGGCAGATGTACCTCTGCGTAAGAATGATGTGCTGTTCATTCCCAGTGTGACGGAAATGCGTGGTGAGCGCACCTTTGTCATCAGCGGAGAGGTGAACTATCCGGGAAAGTATCATTATGCTGACAAGACATCCATTGAAGACCTGATTCTGCAAGCAGGTGGTTTGACCGATGCTGCATCACATGCCAAGGTGGATGTGTATCGTAGAATTATCGACGTCAATGCAGTGACAGATAATGAAAAGATGGCAGAAACTTATACCTTCAATTTGCGTGATGGGTTTGTCATCGGTGAAAAGGAGGAGTTTTTCTTGCAACCTTATGATGAGGTGGTGGTAAGAAGAAGTCCGATGTATGAGGCACAACGTAAAGTGACAGTGGCTGGTGCGGTGAATTTTACAGGTGAATATGTGATGCTTCACACCGGTTATCGCTTGACTGATTTGTTGCGCGATGCAGGCGGATTGACTACGATGGCATACGTTAAAGGTGCCCGTTTGCGCAGAAATTATACCGAAGAGGAATTGAACCAAAGAGCTATCCAACAGGAAGAGTCCCAAATTGAGTTGTATGAGAACAGTTTGAAGACCGGTTCTGATTTTGATATGGAACGTGCCAAAGCATTGATGGATATGAAACAGGATAAGGACAAGACTTATATTGTAGCCATCGATTTGGAAAAGGCGATGGCGAAACCGGGTAGCATTGCCGATGTACTGCTTCGCGAAGGGGATGTGTTGGACATACCGCAGTTCTCATCCATGATTAAAATCAGCGGAGAGGTGCAGAACCCCATTTCTGTTGGTTACGTAGAAGGTAAATCACTGAAATATTACATCAATAAGGCTGGAGGTTATTCTGACAATGCCAGAAAGAAAAAGACCTATGCCATTTATATGAATGGCTCCACCAACGAGTTGGGACGTCGTGCCAAAAGGGGTATCCAACCCGGTTGTGAGATTGTGGTTCCGGCACGTCCGCAAAAGGAACGCATGAGTTCATCTGAAATTCTGACCATCGGAACATCCACTGCATCCATTGCCACCATGGTGGCGACATTGGTCACTTTGTTTAAATAATGATTTGAGAAGGTATGGAAGAAAAGAAGTCAAAAGAAATAGATATCATTGCCTCTATTTTAACCGTATTGAAGGAGTGGAAATTACTCTTGAAGTTTTGTTTTGTGGGTGGTGTTATAGGTGTTGTTGTTGCGTTCAATACACAGAAAAAATATACAACTACAGTTTTGATGGCTCCTGAGGTGTCCAATGCCTCTGCCGGATTAGGTAATTTAAGTTCAGTGGGTTCAATGTTGGGCTTGAAATTAGGGGCGAGTATGACATCAGATGCCATCTATCCTGAAATTTATCCGGACGTATTGGCTACAACGGATTTTGCAATAGGACTGTTTGGAGTAGAAGTATTGCCTACTGATTCTGTCAATACGCTACCTTATTATAAACACTTGATACAGAGTAATAAGATTCCGTTTTGGGGCTACCCTAAAGTCTGGTTGGCAAAGCTGATAGAAGCGATAAAGGGAGATAATAAAAAAGTATTGGGTTCGGCCATTGACCCCTTCCGTTTGTCCAAGAAGGAAACAGATATGATAGAATGGATGAAATCCAATATTACGGCAGTTGTAGATAAGAAGACCAGTGTTATCACCTTATCTGTAACGGATGCCGATGCACAGGTGTCAGCTTTAATGGCTGATACTGTTATGCAGAGATTACAAGATTATATTACGCTTTATCGTACACAAAAAGCTCGTCACGATCTTGCGTATATGGAAGAGTTATATCGACAGTCGCAGAAAGAATATATGGAGGCTCAACGTCGTTATGCTGAGGCTTCTGATGCCAATAGAAATATTATATTGCAGAAATTCAGTTCCAATGTTCAGAACCTTGAAAATGAGATGCAACTCCGTTTGACGGTATATACTGAGACTGCTCAGCAATTGCAGATAGCCAAGGAAAAGGTGCAGGAGCAGACCCCTGCCTTTACTGTTTTACAATCGGCAACCATACCCGTTCGTCCTTCCAGTACCCCTAAAATAGTCATTGCGTTTTTGTTTGCAGTATTAGGTGGATTAGCAGATGCCGCATGGGTGTTGTTCTTGCGTGACATCTATAAGAAAAGGAAAACAACTAAATCTGTTGCATGATTTATTCGATACCATATGTGATTCTTATACTTATCTATGGTTTGCTCGCCGATTATTACAGAAGAGCTGACGAAGCGGATAGGTCAAGAATCAATATGGTTTGTATTGTCATATTTATCTTGTTTTTTGGTTTCAGAGGGTTTGTTGGACAGGATTGGTCCAATTATTATCCAACCTTTGAAAGACTTTCTTCGGCAAATCTTGGTGATTTTTTCAATTCTTTTGATGATACATCTTTTGAGCCCGGATTTGTTTTTTTGATGTTGTCATGTAAAACGGTCTTTGATAACTATCATTTTATGGTGTTTGTTTGCACATTGATCAACGCCATCTTATTATTCCGTTTTATATTCAAGAATATTCATAATACGCCATTGGCGTTGATTGTATTCTTGTGTATGGGTGGTCTTATTATGGACATCAATCTGTTAAGAAACTCTATCAGTATTTTAATATTTTTGAATACGATAGAGTATATCCAAAAAAGAAAACCTTTGCCTTTTTTCCTTTGGAATCTTTTAGGCTTGTCTTTCCATGTTTCTTCCATTTTGTATTTTCCGGTATATTTCTTTTTTCACAAGAAACCTCCCAAATGGCTTTTTGTCGGTATATTGATTGTTAGTAACATTGTTTTCTTTTCTGGGATTAAATTTGTTACGCCCATTTTAGTAGCAGTGGCAGGACAATTGGGTGAATCCTATGAAGAATTGGTGGAGTTTTATACCGAAGGTAAGTATGCGGATATGCAGCTGACATTGTCTATCGGTTATATTGAACGATTGTTCACAGGAGTTCTTGTCTTGTGTTATTATGATAAACTCATGGAACTCAGGAAGGATAATGTTATATATATCAATGCCTTTTTAATGTTCTATATTCTGTTCTTCCTTTTTGCAGAGTTTGCAGTGATAGGAGGGCGTTTGGCGAATTTGTTTACGTTCTGTTATTGGATATTATGGATTGATCTTCTCAAATGTATTGCCTTGCCCAACAACAGGAGATTATATGTGGGTTATTTGGTGGTATATTGTTTATTAAAAGTTTTTGGTACGGCAGTCGATGAGACTTTTTATTATGACAATTTGTTGACAGGAAGTAAATCCTATGAGGAACGTATTTATATATATTCAAGGATTGTAGATAATGATGAGGAGTAATATATGGGAGCAGGTAATAGAAATAAATTAGTGGCAAAGAATACCTTGTTCTTGTACATACGAATGGCGCTGTTGATAGCAGTCAATCTATATATATCCCATGTCTTGTTGGACGTGATGGGGGTTGAGGATTTCGGCACCTATAATGTTGTCGGAGGACTTATCTTTATGTTTTCTTTCTTGAATACAGCCATGGCTGTTGGTTCGCAGAGGTATTTGTCCTATGAGATGGGAAAGAAAAGCACAAGGGTAAATGAGGTTTTTAACGCCAGTGTCAATGTGCACTTTTTTATTTCAATTTGTGTCTTATTGTTGTCAGAAACAATAGGTTTGTGGTTTTTGAATACCTATATGAATATTCCGGAACATAGGATAGACGCTGCCAATTGGGTGTTTCATGCATCGGTCCTATCATTTGTATTTATGATCAATTCGGTGCCCTATACAGCTTTTATCATGTCAAAGGAGAACATGAATGTATATGCCGGGATATCAAGTATAGAAATTATATTACGTTTGTGCGCCGCTTTGCTTGTCGGGTATGTATCGTTTGATGCTTTGAAATTATATCCTGTCCTTTTAGTGGCGGTATCTGTTTTTATATTGGTGATTTATGTGGTGTATTGCAGGATGCACTATCAAGAAAGTCGTTACAGACTCAACTGGAATCGGAATATGTTTATGGAGTTGCTGACCTATTCCAATTGGAATCTGTTTGGTGGAGCTGCGAGTGTTTGTAATAATTATGGAATCAATATTTTGTTGAATATCGTTTTTAACGGTACTGCCATCAATGCAGCGCGCGGACTTGCCTATCAGGTGAATACCGCAGTCACACAGTTTACCGTTAATTTTCAGGCGGCTCTTAATCCACCA
>JAGBUF010000278.1 GCA_017630975.1 Paraprevotella sp.
CTCCTTCTACTTTGTACTCTGCACCAATTACGGCACGGATATTACCAGCTTGCTCGTCTGTCCATTCCTTTACCTTGATGTCTTTGTCAACACCGGCTTTCTCAAGGATTTTAACAGAACTACTGCGACCTATACCATAGATATAAGTCAAAGCGATTTCTCCTCTCTTGTTTTGAGGTAAATCAACACCAACAATTCTTATTGCCATATACTAAATTATTTCTATTTGCTATAAATCATTAACCCTGACGTGTCTTATACTTAGGGTTCTTTTTGTTAATTACATACAGACGTCCTTTACGACGTACAATCTTGCACTCGGGCGTACGTTTCTTTAAAGATGCTCTTGTTTTCATATTTTTGTTTATTATTTATATCTAAATACAATGCGACCTTTTGTAAGATCATAAGGACTCATCTCAACTCTTACCTTATCTCCAGGTAGAATCTTAATATAGTGCATTCTCATCTTTCCAGAGATATGGGCTGTGATTTCATGTCCATTCTCCAACTCTACTCTGAACATTGCGTTAGAAAGAGCTTCGACAATTACACCATCTTGTTCTATCGCCGACTGTTTAGCCATACTTAATATAATTTTCCTTCAATTTTCTCTATTTCTTCAAACGAAGATAAAATATCTGCCTTCCCGTGATGAATGGCAATGGTATGCTCAAAATGCGCAGCACATTTACCATCAGTCGTTTTGACTGTCCATCGATCGGGCATCATCCCAATCTGAGGCGAACCCATTGTTATCATTGGTTCAATAGCAATACACAACCCATTCTTAATCAATGGTCCGTTTCCACGTCTACCATAGTTTGGAACTGCAGGATCCTCGTGCATCTCTTTTCCGATGCCATGTCCAACAAATTCTTTCACTACACCATAACCATGCGATTCACAATGTTCTTGCACTGCAAAACCGATATCACCGATTCGCTTACCGGTAATTGCTGATTGAATACCTAAATAAAGACTCTCTTTCGTCACACGAAGAAGTTGTTTGACTTCATCCTTGACCTCACCTACACAAAATGTGTAACATGAATCTCCATTAAAACCATTCAATAACGCACCACAATCCACAGAAACGATATCGCCATTTTCAAGTGGACGATCGTTAGGGATACCGTGTACTACCTCTTCATTAACAGAAGCGCAAATAGAAGCAGGGAACGGACCTCCATACGGATTAGGGAAACCCTTAAACGTCGGTATGGCCCCATGATCCCTTATAAACTCCTCTGCTAAGTGATCCAATTGTAGTGTTGTCACACCCGGTTGGATTTTTTTAGCTATTTCAGTCAATGTCGCAGCGACCAACTGGTTGGCGGCACGCATCAACTCTATTTCATCTTCCGTCTTAAGAAATATCATATCAGATAATCTTAATAAGCGGAGAAACCAGAACGTCCGCGAATTCTACCTGAACTCAACAGACCATCATAATGTCTCATGAGCAGGTGACTCTCAATTTGTTGCAAAGTATCTAACACAACTCCAACCAAGATCAACAACGAAGTTCCTCCGAAGAACTGTGCGAACTCAGCCTTAACGTTCAACAATCCGGCAAAAGCAGGCATACATGCAATCAATGCCAAACCTAATGAACCGGGCAAAGTAATCTTAGACATGATTTGATCTATATACTCTGCTGTGTCCTTTCCTGGTTTTACACCTGGAATGAACCCATTGTTACGCTTCATATCCTCAGCCATTTGAGTCGGATTCAAAGTGATTGCAGTATAGAAGTATGTGAACGCAATGATCAACAATGCAAAAATCACATTATACAGCACACTTGTATGATCCACCATCATCTGCATGAAAGGAGTTGCTTGATCAACTGAAGTGAATCCTAACAACATGATTGGAATAAACATCAACGCTTGAGCGAAAATGATAGGCATCACATTGGCAGCAAACAACTTCAAAGGAATATATTGGCGTGCACCACCGAACTGTTGTCCACCTACAACACGTTTAGCGTATTGAACCGGAATTCTGCGCGTTCCCTGTACCATCAAAATAGCAGCACAAACCACGAACAGAAGAACAACAATCTCAAGGATGAACATCAAAAGTCCTCCACCACTCAAGTTATTCAAGCGGGCTACGAACTCTTGTCCAAATGCTTCCGGTAAACGTGCAATGATACCAATCATAATGATTAAAGAAACACCATTACCCAAACCTTTATCTGTAATACGCTCGCCTAACCAAAGAACAAACATACTACCTGCAGCCAGGATAATTGTCGCAGTAATCATGAAGAAAGTCCAACTTACTGCTGGATTCAAAGCACCAGCTGACTGCAACTTCAAGTTGGTCAAATAAGCTGGTCCTTGCACCAATAAAATTGCTATTGTCAAATAGCGAGTATATTGGTTCATCTTGCGACGTCCACTCTCACCTTCGCGTTGCATTTTTTGGAATGCTGGTACAGCAATACCCAACAACTGTATCACGATGGATGCAGAAATGTAAGGCATGATACCCAACGCAAAGATAGATGCGTTAGAAAATGCACCTCCCGAGAACATATTCAACAAAGACATCAAACCAGTTTCTGTTTGTGTATGCAATGCTGTCAGTTGTGAAGGGTCGATTCCGGGCAAAACCACGAATGAACCCAAACGATAGATTGCAACAAACAGTATGGTGATGAGGATCCTTTGTCTAAGATCCTCAATCTTCCATATGTTCTTTAAGGTTTCAATTAACTTTTTCATTGAATTAAAGTTTTGTAGCGTTACCACCGGCAGCAACAATAGCTGCTTCTGCACTCTTAGAGAATGCGTTTGCCTCTACATTAACCTTTGAAGTAAGCTGACCGTTGCCCAACACCTTTACCAAATGCTTAGGTGAAGTCAAACCTGCAGCTACCAAGTCAGCCAAAGTAACTGTTTCCAAATTCTTAGCTGTTACCAAAGCTTGAATAGTATCAAGATTGATAGCCTTGTACTCAACACGATTAATGTTCTTGAAGCCGTACTTAGGCAAACGACGTTGCAAAGGCATCTGTCCGCCCTCAAAACCTATCTTCTTCTTATAACCAGATCTTGCCTTGGCACCCTTGTGTCCACGGGTAGAAGTACCGCCTAAACCTGAACCGGCACCACGACCAACTCTCTTACGAGTTTGTACAGAACCACAAGCTGGTTTTAAAGTATTTAATTTCATTTTGTATCAGTTTAATAGTAAATAAATTAATCTACAACTTTCACCAAGTGATGAAGCTTGCGAATCATACCGCGAGCTGAAGGAGTGTCTTCAATCTCAACTACTTGATTCAGTTTTCTCAAACCTAATGTATCAAGAGTTCTTTTTTGATCAATAGGAGAGCCGATTCTGCTCTTTACTTGCTTAACTTTAATAGTTGCCATATAAAACCTCCTTATCCTCTAAATACTTTATCCAAATTCACACCACGGTTCTGTGCAATAGTTCTCGCATCACGCATCTCAGCCAAAGCCAAGATGGTTGCTTTCACTAAGTTGTGAGGGTTAGATGAACCCTTAGACTTAGCCAAACAATCTGTAATACCAACACTCTCACACACTGCGCGCATTGCACCACCGGCTACTACTCCGGTACCATGTGATGCAGGTTTGATGAATACTTCAGCACCACCAAATTTAGCAG
>JAGBUF010000279.1 GCA_017630975.1 Paraprevotella sp.
GAATTGACCAATACATCACTTCCGGCTGCCATTGTTCAGGTGGATGGACTGTCCGGCAAAACCATGAATAAACCGATTACCGGTATTACTTACGACGAACTGACGCAAACCGTTTCTTTTGATTTTATGGGAGGAAGCGAGGAGAATGTCATTTCATCTCTATTGCCCACCGGTGTAGACGGTAGTACAAAGGAATGGTACCGTTTGGACGGAACAAAACTGGTTGGTACTCCGGAAAAGGGAGTCTATATCCTCAAATCCACCAAAGGAGAGTCAAAGCTGATATGTAGATAAAATGAGTTCCTGCATCGGAATGATGAGAAATGGCTTTATCTTTTCAATATGAGGTTGACGTAATTTTCCACCAATCCAAGGGCATTGCCTTGGGCGTCGTATGCAGTGACAGCAAGTCCGTTCATTTTCATTCCATTGGAAAAAGTGGAATCTGCCATAAAAGACAAAGTACAGTCTCCGTTGCTGTTGATCATCAGTTCTTTTCCGTATTTTACCTTACGGGTTTCAGGATGTAGTGGGTCGTGAGTATCATGAATCTCACCATTTGTGTCCACACCGGACTGGTAGATTCGGTATTCACCCATATATGTCCCCAATGCTTCGCCGATGGCGAAATAGAAGTCATTCTCTCCCTTTTGTTTCGCTTTCAAAGTCAAATCGTCGGGGAGTCCGTTGACGATGATGTCTTGCTTTTGTAAGGCGAGTGTTACCGCTATACTTCTGTTTGAGCCATTCATGTCCGTATATTCTGCTGTCCATTCACCCATCAAATCGTTAATGGAATATTGATATAGGGTGAAAGTGATTTCCTTGTTCAATGCAGGGCATGACAATATAGCTGTACCCATTCTGGGGCATCCGCTTCTATTTTCCTCTACTTCAACCTCTACTGCATCAGTTCCTTTTTTTAAAGTCATCCATGACGCAGATGCTGTCATGTTGTAATCAAAAGGAGTGGCGATATTCAGTTCGATGGAAGAGGCTATATCGGATATGGATTGTGTGGTTTCACTGTCTAATCGGAAGAATCCTCCCATTTGGCTGACAGGAACAGTTTGGGCGCCATTGGCTGAAGAAATGGTAACACGTGCTGTACGTCCTTCAAGAGATGTGTTATCGTCCACCTTTACGATGACCTTGTCGTGGACCACCGTTGTTTGACACCATTCTTCGCTGGAATATGCTTGACATCCGGTTTGCGACATGATGATATAACCTTCTTGAGCCTTTGCATCAAAATTCAGTTCGGATTTTATTACGTTGAGGGTAGGCATTGTAGTTTCATCTTCATGGCAACCCGTGAAGAGCAGTGCTACCACTGCATAAAGTATGATGCTGTATTTCTTCATTTCCATTCGTTATTCCTTAGTTTCTTGTTTCAATGTAATTTCATTGTAAGTACCTAATACTCCCAATTTCTCGCTGGTCATTTCACGTCCACCAAATCCATAGAGCACGAATCCGTTTAGTTCAGAACCGGATGTACGTCCGTTATCGGTGAATTTTAGGATGCGCGGTTCCATCTGTTCGGTGTAACTGACGATGCCGGCCTTTTCGGTCATATACATGGTGCCAGCCTCATCGTTCCATGGGCATAAGTAGATGTACGCATCAATATTTTCACCGGTAGTGAGGGTGAGCATCAACACATTGATGTATTGTGTGCGGAACTCTAACATACCGGTGGTATGATTGTAGATAGCCTTAATATCCAATTTGATGTTTCCTGCGGTAATTTTTGTTTTCAAAGTATCCGTATTTTCTATTCTTGTGAATTTGATATGTTCAATGGTGTCTTTCATTCCGAATTCAAAGATATAGGATAGTTCCCATTGATTGTCTGTAAAGAATTCAATGGGCACATAATCATCGGGACGAACATAGCGCAGCATTGTGTTACGGTTGTTGATGCTATAGAAGGTTTTATCCTCATTGTTCCATTCCAGTTCATACAAGGTTTGTCCATTAATGACGGTTGGCTCATATAAACGAATACCCTTGTCTGTATATGTGAAGGAAACTTTTTGTTTTTTTAGTCCCCCATTATTGGTGTTCTGTTCGCTGAAAGTGATAACATTTTCTTGTGAATAGGCTGATGGGGCGAATTTTTCAGTGCCGTTAAAACCCACTAAAGTTCCATACTCAGCACTTTCTTTGTAGATACGCTGGCAGTGTTCGATGTATGTACTCCAATCCAAATCCAGTGGCAATCGTTTCATGCACATGGATGTACCGTATTTCTTGCCTTTAATTTGAATTTCATCTTGTGTGAATGAAGTGATGACAAACTCAAAATCGCCTTGGAAACCATCAGCATCAAATCCTCCGCGTGGTTCAGAATAATAATGGATGAGCGGATTGTAAGTGCTGAAAGAGAGCACTACACCTTGATCTGACAGTATACGGTAAATGGATGTTTTGGTCTCGCCCGGCATTGTAGGTTTGGGCTCATCATAGCCCTGTACTTGACTATCGGACATGATTGTGACTTGTTCACCCTCAAATTTTAATAGCCATACGACACCACCGATATCATGCGCTTCACCTCCCGGGTAGTATTCCAAAATCCAACCATTAGGGGCTTGGGTCAATAACTCTTGCAATTCGGTTTGTACATTTTCAATACGTTCAGTTGCGCTTTGATTAAAAACGTCGTCTTCTGCAAAGAAACATGATGTTAGCGATATGGACGAGAGCAAAGTTATATAGAATACAATATGTTTCATCTTATTCATATAGGGCCAAAGTTATATTTATACTGTGTTCAAATCCAAATCTTTTACTTCTTTACTGCGCCGTAGCACAACACTGCGTAACCGGTCAATATCAATGTTCCATAAATTGCGCAGATAGTTGTTGACCATTTCAAATTTGCGGGTGATTTTTTCGGCACCTTCCTTGCCGGCACCTTCCAGCATCTTGTCCCACCATGCTTGGTCATTGGTGACACGACAAGCAATTATCTCCACAAAATCCTCATCGGGTTGATCCATGGCGTATGCTGTTACGAATCCCAATTTGTTGGCTGCAGTGTCGGTTTTCTCTGTCCATTCCGAACCGATATAATCTGCCTCGGTAATTTTTTTAAAATCCGGATCGTAATTTCGAGCTTGGTGCAGGATGTGAGCGAACTCATGATGCATGGTGTGGAAGTAGTATTTGTTCAACAAATCCACTTCGTTCACGTAATTGCTGATGTTGTTCACATTGTATAGGATGACTTTCAAACCGCCTTCGGCTGTACCTAATACCGTGCTTTGTGTGTCGGCATTATAAGCCGCAGAGCCTACTACCAAAATTTGTTTGGGAACGTACGTACGCATGAAGTGTATACCTGCGATTTCATCGTATGCTTCCAACCATACATATTTAACCACCTTTGCCAAAGTAATGGCTTCGTTGTATCCGGCTGGAGACAAATCGTAGCTCATATTGGTTTCTATATCTTCCCATTTATATTTATAATCAATGTTATAAGGTGCAATGTAATTGTTCATTAACCATTGGTCGAACGCATTGCGTTGTGGCGGATTGGTATCGAATATGCTGGTGTCTTCTATTTCATCTTCATGACAAGATGCGGTAAATAGTGTGAGTGATGCCAACAAAAAGTATTTAATATATTTTTTCATTGTTTGTTCTGGTTAAAGGTTGCGTTTATCTTGGATTCGGGGTCATACCCGTTTCAATGGATGTCTTTGGTATTTGGATGGCACGACGCGGGTCGTCGGCTTTCATCTCGTCGGTCACTGTGATGACTTTGTTTTGTACAGTACGGCGGTGAACTGTAATACCATAACGTTTGATATCACCCCAACGCAGTCCTTCATGAAGCGTAACAATACGACGTGCATGAAGGATGAAGTGAATCATATTCTCTTGCGTACCTTCTTCAACAATGAAATCCGGATGTAATGCTTTTTTGGGTGTGGGTTTTGTGGGAGTATAGTATTCCATATCACCATAAAATTTGTTGACCAATTCTGTCGTCAGTTGAACATCTGATTTGGTAAAAGAGTTGACCCATACCTGCATGTCAGCCAATGCTTTGTCGTATTGTTTCAACATTGCATAGGCCTCTGCACGAACCATAAGGGTTTCGTCGGTATTGAATACTGATTCCACGATATTGTAATAACCGATACCTTGGGCTGGGTCGGTATATTCCATGTAGAAGAAAGGAAATTTACGATAAATGACCTTGGGCACCGAGGTGTAGTTCGCTGCGGTGAATTTCATTAAATTATTACTGTCACCCCACACTCCTGTAGACATGCATGTTTCATTCTTTGCAATAGTGATATTGTGGGTGTATCTGCATGTGACGGTTAATGGTCCATTGTACAAGCCCCAAAATGAACGAGCGGTTTTGAGCAAAAGATTGGCCTTATCGGATGCATCTACGTAAGCATTCGGTTGTACATCGTCGTTGAGAGAAAGTTTACCCAATGCTTCCCAATCACGTACCATATGACTGGCGTCATCACCAAGCACCATATTGGCATAAGCAATCGCTTTGTCATACCTGCGATAATAAAGATAAAAACGAGCTGCAAAAGCATAAGCAGCCTTCTTGTTGAAGTGGTATTTGGGTACGGTATAGAGATTGTCGTCAATGAGTGGAAGAGCTTCTTCTATGTCCTTTGCGATTTTTTCATATACCTCTCCAATGGTTCCACGTTCATAATGAGGGTTGACAGTAGTTTCTAAGCGTGTGGCATAGGGAATACCTAACGCGATATCGGCATTTTTTTCACTCCATGCTTCGCAGAAAATGTAACTTAGTGCAAAATGTGCGTATGCGCGGCACATCAGAGCTTCTCCTCGTTGCGCGGAAAGTGTCCTTGGGTTGCCCATCTTATCAATGGCTTCAAGAGCGGCATTGGCAGTGGAAACAGCAGAATAACAGTAACTCCAAAATGTTCCGGCGCAATCGTTTCCACTTTCGTATGAATCTTTCCAAGCGTACACTTCACTGGTAAGGCGGTCGAATATACTATATTTATTTCCGTTGTCGTCGGTATTGTCCGAATAATATTCCGCTAAGAAATTCCAACTGGTCGTGGGATAAGCGGTGACCAAAATTTTTGTAATCTTTTCCTCCGTGTCCAATTCTGTGCGGTTATCAGGCAACTCATCTAAAAAATCGTTGCACGATGCTGAGCAAAGAACGAGGATGATAAATAGGATAAAGTTATATTTTATTCTCATAGTGCTTATATCTTTTGATGAGTGATTTATAGTCCTAATCGGAGAGTTAGAGTAAATTGGCGTGGAACAGGCGAAGCCACACCACCTGAATTGATGAATTCAGGGTCTTGTCCGTTCAATTTCTTATCTGCATAAAGCAAGCAGAGATTGGTCGCTTGTAATTTCAACGACATGCTGTTGACTTTCAGTGGTTCAATTATTTTTTTAGGGAAATCATAACCCAAAGAGATCTCTTTCAATCTGATGAAACCACCTTTTGCCACTCGTTCGGTAGAATAGTTGTATGCATTGTAGGCTGTTGTCAACAAACTATTCTCATTATATTGGCGATAACTAAGGATAGTGGGGATGTTGGTTTTCGCCTCATCTCCCGGTAGCATCCATCTGTTTTTGAACTCGCGACTGGTGGCGGTAAGGTCAGAATATTTAGCGCTGAATACCGGGTCAAGACGCACCACGTTACCTCCGGAATAGGTGAGGTAAACATTTAAGTTGAAATTCTTATAGCTGAAACTATTGCCTAAACTACCTGTGAATGTGGGGTCGATAGATCCTTCGTATTTTAACCAACTGAAATCATCACCACCTTGGAAACTCAAATCTGTCTGTGTGATTTCTCCTTTCTCATTATAGAACGTAGGTATTCCCTCCTTGTCCAATCCTGCAAACTTGATGGAGAACAAACCGCGTGCGGGGTAGCCTTCCATGGTGAAGCCGGTTCCGCTGATGTAATCCATCGTAGAAGCGACAGCATCTAATTTTGTTACTTCGTTTTTGTAGGTCGAATAGATGAAGTCGGTGGTCCAAGAAAAGTTTTTGGTTTGAATGTTTTTAGAAGAAACGCTTAATTCAAAACCGTGTGACTTCATGGAGGCTATATTTGCATATTTTTTGGTCTCACCACCTACACCCTGTGTGTTGGTAACACCAATCAAATCATGGTTATTACGGGTATAATAGTCCATAGTGATGTTGATGCGGTTTTTCAATAAACCAATGTCCAGCCCGAAGTTTAACTCGTTTTTCTTTTCGTATGTCAACTCACTGTTTTCCAAAGAGTAGAGTTGCATGCCGCTTTCTTGAACAGAAGTGAATGGACGGAAAGGGTTTGCGCTTGAAATAATTGCGGTAGAGTTGGAGATGTTTGGTCCGCGGTCGCCGGTCAAAGAATATGAAACCTTGAATGCCAATAAGGATACGTGGTCGCGGAGTGGTTCAAAGAATTTCTCTTGGTCAATATTCCAACGTCCTGAGATGTTCCATGTGGGTAACCAACGTGCTTGGCGACTCTTACCCATGCGGTTGGTTCCTTCGTAACGGATGGTACCATTGAGCGAGTAGCATTCCTTGTATGCATAGTTGGCATTCATGAAAAAAGCGGCACTGCGTACATGATTATTGCCCAAGGAGAAATAATTCAGTCCTTGTTCCACCATCTGTTTTAAAAATAAATAGGTGTAAAAAGGTGTTTCGCCCATGGCGTACTGCATCCCCCAACCATTGAAATAGGACTGGTTGTAGTCAATGGCATTGACTTCCATACCGGCATAGAGATTGGTCAGATGAGTGTCTTTCCAAAGACGGTTCCAAGAGGCACTGGCGCGTACGTCAAAACCTTTGGTCTTGTAGTCCTTACGGTTATAGAAACCGCCCTCCGGCAATACGCTGACAGGCAAGGAATAGGGATCGTCCGGGTCTGTGTATAATTTGTCGTTATGATCACGGATGATGGCGTTGCCCATAGCACGATAGGCATTGGCCTGATTGGAGTGTTCCGTAATGAAGTGTTCATTAGAGATACTGCTGTATTTCAAGGCTCCCAAAACACTGAACTCAAGTTCATTGATGGGCTTGTACTTCAGTTCTCCCTGGAACTTCAAGTCTACTACATTCAGCTCAATATAATTGTTGTTTAGTTCATTGAAGATATTAAAATCAGCAAAGTTGCGTGTGTATGTCTCTTTAGGGTCAAGTGTGCGGGATGTGTTTAATGCGAACGAATAGGGGTTAATGTCAAAATCGCGACTGACTTCTCCATCTACTACGTTCACGCTTTGTGTTGTGGTCCCCGGAGCACGTTGTTTACGGTACGAAGCATTCGACAGCAAGTTCAAAGATAATTTTTTGCTGATATTGAACGTGGTATTCAAATTGGCAGTATAACGGTTGGTCTTGCTCTGCTTGTACCATCCTGGATCGCTCAGCACACTCAATGAAGCGTAATACGAGGCTTTGTCTGTACCGGATGAGATGCTGACAGAATGGTTGTGCATCATGTGGTGGGTGAACAATTCGTTAAACCAGTCTGTGTTGCGTTTTTCAGCTTGTTGCAAATAGGCATTGCGAGCTTCAGGCGTATTTTCTAAAGCAAATTGTCCGGTGGTAGGGTCGTAGGTATTAATCAAATGCCACATTTTACCATAGACACCGCTGCTTTCGGCATTATACAAGCCATTGTTACCTTCGCCGGAGAAATTCAGCCAACCTTTGGACTCCATCTCACGATAAATTTCCATTTGGTCTTGGGAATTCATGATATTGTAATTCCTGTAGTTGGGTTTCATGCGCATGGTGAACTCACCGGTGTAGTTGATACGGCTCTGTCCCGCCTTTCCTTTTTTAGTAGTTACGACAATAACACCAGCCATGGCGCGTGCACCATAGATGGATGTAGCTGAACCATCTTTCAAAATCTGAAAGCTCTCGATGTCATCGGCATTCAATCCGGCTACGGATGAACTGATCAGGGTCTCTACATCGCCGGTTGCAAGTGCGTCTGCCGATACATCAACAGCATCTTCCATAATTACACCATCCACCACCCATAGCGGTTTACTACTACCATAAATGGAGGTGGCGCCACGGACACGAATGCGGGGAGCTGTTCCGAATGTTCCGCTAACATTGCTGACTGAAACTCCTGCTGCACGTCCTTCCAACGAGCGACTGATGTCTGCCATACCATCAATTTTCATCTTGTCGGCATCCAGTTGAACTGTGGCTCCAGAAAAAAGTCGTTTATCCATCTTCTGCATACCTGTAACGACCACTTCGTCTAATGTTTTACTTTCCGGTTGCAGTGTGACTTTTATGTTAGGTTTGATATTGACAACCTGTTTGATAAAACCGATGTAAGAAATTTCCAATTGCTTGGCATCTTGGGGCACATTGCTGATTTTAAAATTTCCGTCCAAATCGGTTGTTTGTCCTATCGTAGTACCTTTTACCATGATGGCAGCACCAATCATAGGCAGATTGTCTTCTCCGGAGATAACGGTTCCGCTGACCGTTTTGGTTTGTGCCATTGCTGTCCCGCAAATGAATGAGAGCAGCAAGTAAAGCGTACAGAGTTTTTGTTTCATATGTTATGTAGAGAACTATTCAAAATAAATGAAGCAAGATACCGCCAGAAATCATTGGCGGCATCTTGTCTGCTATGCGATTATGGTCTAACCCATATTTTTTTCGTTACAAATTCTTGTCCAACCTGAGCCTTCACGATAACAATACCATGATAAGAACCTACATGAATGTCTGCTTGTACGTGATGCGTGGC
>JAGBUF010000280.1 GCA_017630975.1 Paraprevotella sp.
CAGCGTAAAGGACAGGACAGCCCTGCACATGATAGAGAAAGCGGAAGAAGATGGTACACTCCAACAAGGTTACACCATTATAGAACCCACCAGTGGGAATACCGGTATCGGACTGGCATGGATTTCTGCCCTCAAAGGGTACCGCTTGATATTAACCATGCCGGACACCATGAGCATTGAGCGAAGAAAACTGTTGAAAGCTCTTGGGGCAACAGTGATACTCACCCCGGGAGTTGAAGGCATGAACGGAGCCATACAGAAAGCGAAGGAACTACAACAGGAAATGCCAAATTCTTTCATACCACAACAATTCTCCAATATGGCCAATACGGAAGCACATATCACAACAACGGCTGAAAAGATTTGGAGCGATACCAACGGTAATATTGACATTTTTGTGGGCACTGTAGGAACAGGAGGTACGATTACAGGTACAGCCATAGGACTAAAAAGACACCGTCCTGACATCAAAATAGTTGCAGTAGAGCCATACCATTCATCGGTTCTTTCCGGTGGGAAACCGGGACCTCATCAGATTCAAGGCATTGGAGCCGGATTCATTCCCAAGATTTACGACAATCAACAAATCGACCGCATCATTCCAGTTAAAGACGAAGAAGCCTTTCATGCTACACGTCTTTTGATGCAGAGAGAGGGAATCATAGCAGGCATCTCATCCGGAGCTGCCTTACATGCTGCAATTATGTTGTCCAAAGAGCCGGAAAACAAAGGTAAAACAATCGTAGTTTTACTACCGGACACCGGTGAACGCTATCTGTCCACCGCTTTATTCAACAAAGAATAAATTTCTAAAGTTATAACGAATCGCGATGAATCAAATCCAAAAATTCTTCGCGCGTCTTTGCTTGGTTGAATGCACCGGTGAAATCACTGGTCGTAGTAATGGAGTTCTGTTTCTCTACCCCACGCATCTGCATACACATGTGTTTAGCCTCCACCACAACCATCACACCTAGGGGGTTGAGAGCTTCCTGTATACACTCCTTGATTTGCAGAGTCATGCGTTCTTGTACCTGTAAACGATGAGAAAAACAATCTACCACACGGGCTATCTTACTCAAACCCGTAATATACCCATTAGGGATATAGGCAACATGCACTTTCCCATAAAATGGCAACATATGATGTTCGCATAGAGAAAAGAAATCAATATCCTTGACTATAACCATCTGATGATAATCCTCCTTGAACTTCGCAGAGTTCAGAATAGCCTTTGGATCCTCCTTGTATCCCCTTGTCAATGTCTGCATGGCTTTTGCCACACGATACGGTGTACGTTGCAACCCCTCACGCTCTGCATCCTCACCCAACAAGGAAAGTACTTCCTTGTAATGTCCTTCTAACTTTTCTTGTACCTCTTCGTTGTATATCTCCTGCGATTTCATCAGTATGGAATTTGAATCATGGATTTAACAATCGTAGCCTCTTCAAACTCATGGGTTTCTTTTACTTTGTGCAACATCTGCGTCGCCTCCTCTATCGTACGAAAATCGCCGACACGGCAAAGCCAACGCGGACTTTGGAACAAAGTATAGGCAGTTAAATCATTAAAATAACTCTTTATTTTTGTGGCTATCGCATACGCCTCATTACGTGATGCACGCGAATTTCCTCCGGCATACACTTGAATCCGGAAACCAGCCACCCGTAACATACGGGCAGGAAGTTTCAAATCACTGCGCACCTCTACATTTTCAAGAGAATCAGCTGTGTTCTGATGAACGACTATTCCGTTGACCAAATTCGTAATGGTCTCACTCTGATAAACATTGACAGTTCCTTGTTCGCTATTTTCTTCTGTCAACCGTTCCGTAAATGTCTGTTGGGCAAAAGCACATACGCATCCGATAAATGCCCATAAGAAAATGAGGCCTCTTTTCATAACCACTCTTTTAGAAAAACATTCCCCGCCTCATTCCTTACGGAATCAGGCGAGGAGTTAATTATTAAGCTTTCCAAGCATCAATGATGCCCTTGAAGTCAGCACATTTCAATGCAGCACCACCAATCAAGCCACCATCAACATTCGGTTTTGCAAAGATTTCTTTTGCATTAGAAGGTTTGCAGCTACCACCATAAAGGATAGAAACATTTTCTGCTGCTTCAGCACCGAATTGCTCAGCGATAGTAGCACGAATAAATGCATGCATCTCCTCAGCTTGTTCAGCTGTAGCTGTCTTACCTGTACCGATAGCCCATACCGGTTCGTAAGCCAAAATAATGTTTGAGAATTGCTCTGTTGTCAAGTCAAACAAAGAACCAGCCAATTGTTCTTTTACTACTTCATTTTGTTTTTCAGCCTCACGCTCTTCCAACACCTCACCGATGCAGAAAATCACTTTCAAACCATTAGCCAAAGCCAAGTTCACCTTCTCTTTCAGGATTTCAGCAGTCTCACCATAGTAAGCGCGACGCGCAGAGTGAGCCAAGATTACATATTGAGCACCGGAAGACTTCACCATTGCTGCTGATACCTCACCGGTATAAGCACCTTGTTCCTTATCTGCACAGTTTTCAGCACCCAATCCGATAATGTTTGTATCCAATACATTGGCAACAGAAGCCAAGTGAATGAACGGAGTGCAAATCACAACGTCACAATTAGGTTTGTCGGCAGTCAAAGCCTCATTCAACTCTGTAGCCAAAGCTACACCTTCTTGCAGGTTCAGGTTCATTTTCCAGTTTCCTGCTACGATTTTCTTTCTCATTTTTCTTGTTTTTAAAAGGTTATTAATCTTCTTCCTATGTTTCATTCTTTTGTACAACTTACTTCCTACCCAAATTCTGTCAGCAAAAACCACCAATCGTAAGGGGATAAGAAACCATAGCAATACGCGCAAAGTGACCATCAGTCGTGAGTCCAACTGTAATCGTCCCATCAACGACTGTTCTAACGGAGCATTGAGTTGGTCGCTTGTTGGCAATGTATTACAACTCCATTTATTATATACCACACCGTTCTTCAACAACACCAATCCCGGGTTGGAACGAACAATAGTTTTCAAAGTGATATCATCGGCAATGGCAAAAGGATAATCAGCCCCTTCAAGCTCTTTCCAAGTTTCTATCATTTCATCACCCGAAGCTGTCAGACAATAAAACGCATATTGGTGTTCCACACAATAGTCATAAAGTTCATTGATACGGTCCACATTACTATCGTCGGCCTCTTCCAGATGTGGTGCAATCAACAAAAATGTATAGCTTGTATCCGCCAAGACATTCATCGTGATATCCTCACCCTCAGGTGTCAGGATTATGGAGAAATCATGAATTTCGGGGATAAAACCTTCGGACACCATTTTCGTTTTACTCTCTATGAAAGTCCATGTGTCATCGGGATAGTCTTCTAATGTGAACTCCTCGCGCACCCCATCCTTCTCCATAACAAATGTCGTTTCATAAACCGGGCCTTCAAGTCCCTCCGGTATCTCCATGGCAGCTTTCAAGTCTGCCCCTACATGATAAGGTCTGAAATCAAATACAGGCAAGCGATACAAAGACACACAAGCCAATATCAATCCAAAAACGATAGAGTAAAGAGAAATCGTCCACTGATTGCGTTCCGATATAAAACGGGTCATCAAGCGGAAGTAACGGAACACTACCCATGACATTAAAAGTAGCACTATATTCTTGATAAAAGTCTCGGCATGCGTCAATGTAATGGCATCACCAAAACAGCCACAATCCTCCACCGGATTGGTCAACCACAGATATAGGGTGAGTGGTGTCATGACCAACATAAACAACAAATAGAGCCATGAGGTGAAGCGTCTACGCATTCCGAAGAACATATTGATGCCGACACAAAATTCAAAGACAGCCAGACTTATCGCCAATGCCAAGGGGACAAATTCCGGAACCCAAGCCTCCCAACCGAATGCTTGGATATAATCCACAAATTTGTACTGCGTACCTTTTGGATCAACGATTTTTACGAAGCCGGAAAAGACGAACGTCACTGCCAAAACAATACGGCATACGTTCACTGCCAACCAACGCAATTTATGTTTTGCCTTATTCACCAAAAGTCAATTTTATCAACCCAAATACCGCATAGTTCATCATATCCATATAATTGGCATCCACGCCTTCGGATATGAGCGTATTTCCATCTAACTGCTCTATCTGCTTGGTACGGAACAATTTCATCAAGATTAAATCGGTATAGGAACTTACCAACATACCTCTCCATGCTTCATCGTAGTCGTGATTTTTCTTCAGCATCAGTTCCAACGTCATTTTCGCAAAACGGTCGTACTGCACCAAAGCCTCTTCCGCAGACATGTCTTCCTTTTCCGAATAGCCTAAATCCAATTGAATCAAACCTATGATGGCATAATTCACAATACCGATAAATTCAGGACGAATACCTTCGCCAACCATTGACACACCTTTCACTTCCAATGAACGGATGCGACTTGCCTTGATGAATATCTGGTCGGTAATGGAAGAAGGGCGCATAATTCTCCACGCAGCACCATAATCGTGTAATTTTTTAGAGAAAATCTCACGACATTCTTTCATGATTTGCTCAAACTGTTCCTGCGTATTCATTTTTGAACTATTTTTAGGTATACATTTGTGCAAAATTAGCACAAATCAACGAATTAAACAAAGGCTTAAAGCCTTTTTCACACAAAGGAAAAGTGAAGACATAGAAAAAGAGGTTGGCCATCGCCAACCTCAACTCACTAAGTATATTATTTCATTATGAATATCTAAGAATTTGACCGGGACGTAGGACGGTCTTACGAGTTATTCCGTTCAACTTACACAACCTATCAATAGTTGTACCACGTTTAGCCGCTATGGAAGAAAGGCTTTCACCCGACTTCACACGATGCACGCCCGAACCATTCTTTTGCGAACTGCCACTTGCCACCGTTTTTCCATTTCCTGAACGGAAAGTATAGGTATCGCTAACAATATCCTGTGCCTCAAAATCAAACATTTCAGCCGGGTTGATAGCACGCCCCAAAAAACGGGTCTCAAAATGCAAGTGTGAACCATAGGAGCGTCCTGTATTACCACCCAAACCTATCGGGGTTCCGGCCCTCACAATCTGATCCTCTGCCACTAACTGTTTAGACATGTGCGCATATACCGTCTCCAAACCATTAGGATGACGAATCACCACATATTTTCCATAACCACTACGTTCATATTTCACTAAACGCACCTTTCCGTCAAAGGCCGCATAAATAGTATCGCCCACATATACTTTTACATCAATACCATAGTGAAAACGACGAAAACTTCTACGATAACCGTATTTGGACGTAATCTTACGGCTGGTTGTAGGCATACAGAATCTTTTCAAATCTATCACATGCTCTACCGGCAACTG
>JAGBUF010000032.1 GCA_017630975.1 Paraprevotella sp.
ACAACGAACGTTTTTCGCTCTGCAATGCCACCATTAGGATAGGCATGGCATCCGCATCTGCTTTGGATACGGTCGGTGGATCACAATCACGTGGCAACCACCGTTGTGCACGCGACACTTTATCACGTACGTCGTTGGCAGCCGTTTCCAAATCAACGGACAACTCAAACTCGACAGTGATACGACTACTACCCTGCTGACTCACACTCGTTAGCGAACGGATACCCGGAATACCATTGATATTCTGCTCCAATGGCTCTGTAATCTGGTTCTCAATAACATCGGCATTGGCTCCTGCATACGAACAGGAAACAGATATAATAGGGTTATCAACGGAAGGATATTCACGCACACCGATATAGAAATAACCTATCACACCGAACAGGACGATGATGATGGTCATCACTGTCGCCAATACCGGACGGCGAATACTCAATTCTGATATATTCATAATCGTAATCGTTTATTCATCAATATGATCCAGCACTACCGGCAAACCGGTACGCAATTGTAATGTTCCGGATGTAATTAACGTGTCTCCCACACTCAGTCCTCTCAACACCTGCACCTTTTCCTCTGTACGCAGACCGACGGTAATCTCAACCGGTTGTGCTTTACCTGAACGATAGACAAACACCTTGTCCTTTCCCATTTCCGGGATGATGGCTTCGGCTGGAATGGCCAATGCATCAGTAATCTCTTGTTTCTTTAGCTTAATACTGGCATAACGTCCGGGAGTCAAGCGCCCGTTAGGATTAGCGTACAACGCTCTAACTGTCAACGTATGGGTGTTGATATCGATTGCCGATTCCTTTGCATATACTTTCGCAGGGAAATCCTTTAGATTACCATCTACGGTGAAAGTTAAGGAAGTACCCGGGTTCACTTCGTTTACATAACGCTCAGGAACAGAAAACTCCACTTTCAAAGGGACGATACGTGTCAGTTTGCTGACAATGGTGGTGGGCGAAGCATATGTTCCCAAACTGATTTGACGCAAACCGATGACACCATCGAATGGGGCTCTCAGTTCAGTCAATTCGATTTGAGCATTGACTATATCTATTTCTGCATTCAGCGTCGCCAATTCTGTCTTCACCTGATCGTAAGCTTCTTGGCTGACAGCATCATGTTGCAACAAGGCTCCCTGACGTTCTACACGGTCATTGGCAAGTTTCAACTGTGCCTTCAAACGATTCAAGTCAGCCTGCAATTTACGGTCATTCACTTTCGCCAACAACTGACCTTTTGTTACTTGAGTACCCTCTTGGAAATAAATACCTACCACCTGTCCGGATGTTTCAAATGACAAGTCCACTTCTTCGTCGGGAAGCAAAATGCCTGTCACCATCATTTCATCGGTCAAAGCACCATGTCGGATTACTGTAGCATTAACATTCAAAATATTTTTACTCGCATGTTTTGTCGGTTTTTCCACCTTATCCGCAACAGTCAAATCAGCATTCTGTTTGGGACGTTGGGAAACAATGCCCCATGCAGACAAGCCTAATGCAACAACGATCACTATTGACCATTTCCATTTTTTCAAAAATGATTTCTTATTCTTTTTCATATGATTAGATTTGTATATTTTTTTACAAGATTAAAACATCCGGTACTGAAATTGCACAATACCTTGTAAAAATACGAATTTATAAGGACTATTAAAGGCTTTATACATTTTTTAAGAGAATATAAATTTGATATGTACCATAAAAGAAAAAAATGGTCGGTTTTTTGGTTTTATCTATCCGGAAGTATTATCTTCGTACACATTCGTAATCTACAACCGAAATCATATCATGAAAAACATTTTATTTACCATCCTTCTGATAACGAGTATCTGCACACAATCATTGGCTCAAGGTCGTGTAACACAGACCTTAAAAAGCGGTTGGAAATTCTCACGTATTGACGACAAATCAGCCGTCAAACCCGACTTTGACGACAGTAATTGGGAAACGGTAAACGTTCCTCACGACTGGGCTATATATGGTCCGTTTGATGCCAACAACGACAGACAACAAGTAGCCATAGAACAGGACGGTCAAAAAGAAGCCATGTCACATGCCGGTCGCACCGGGGGACTACCTTTTGTGGGCGTTGGTTGGTATCGTTTGAATTTCAAAGTGCCCACATTCGGAAAAGGAAGACGCACCACTCTGCTTTTTGATGGAGCTATGAGCCATGCAGAAGTGTGGGTAAACGGAGAAAAAGTGGGCGAATGGCCCTACGGTTACAATTCTTTTTACTTTGACATTTCCGACGTCCTGAAAGAAGGAGAAGATAACACATTGGCTGTCCGATTGGAAAATTTTGAAGAAAGCTCCCGTTGGTATCCGGGAGCAGGATTGTACCGCAATGTACACTTGATTACCACTGATGAATTAGCTGTAAAAACATGGGGTACACACATCACAACACCGGTCATCAACGACGAGTATGTTAGAGTTCATGTAAAAGTAGAAATAAATATTCCTAAAACATTAAATTACTAAGACATTGACATATCAACAGA